>NZ_JASDCB010000063.1:0-26204 GCF_030408135.1 Pseudoalteromonas sp. APC 3691
TGCGCATCTTATACAGTATGCCTTCGAGCGTTTTTCTATGGTCGGGCTTATTATAAATTCGACCACTTAAGTACATTACTTTTGATAAGACATTCCATGTCCCGTCTGTTAACATTAATCTTGGCATGTAGGTTCGGTGTAAAGTTTTCTGGCGAATTCAATTATACCTTATCTTCATGCTGTTTGTTTTTCATACCACAAAGATCAACACGCCCTAGAGATTTAAAGTTCTAGCAGCTGCATTGATCTAAACTTAATTTTATAGCGTACTAAGACGACTAATCACCAGCTATGTAATGAGTTAACGCAGGACTCATGTTAGTATTGATTTTAGGTTCATATAAATAATGAACATATAGATATTAAACTTCCATTAACATATAACAACCCTATATTACTAATACCAAACAACTAGAAAATCGGAACGCATCACTTTGAGCCACAGTTATAATCTAATAAAAATGAATTATTAATGAAGTATATTTTATACCTTGCACTTTTAGTGTCGGCTCACGCATTCGCAACGCCTGTAAATAATAGTATCGCTTTTTACTACTCAGCGCCGATGCCATTAGCCGAAATGACCTTTTATTCTCGCGTTGTAGTTCAGCCTGACCTTGTGACTGAGCACGAACTCAATTGGTTTAAACAGCGTGACATAGCTGTTTATGCTTATTTAAGTGTTGGTGAGTCGTTTATTGAAAGTGAGTCTTCACTCGCAGTTAACCCTAATTGGAATAGCCACATTGCCGATTTAACATCTACGCATTGGCAACAACATGTGCAAAATAACGCAGCTACTTTAAAAGCACGAGGCTTCAGTGGCTTGTTTTTAGATACTCTAGACAGCTATCAACTTTTAGATGATAAGCACAGTAAATCAGATCAACAAAATGGCTTAGTCGCAATTATAAAGAGTCTGTCTGGCACGTTTAATAAACACCTTATCCTCAACCGAGGCTTTGAGTTACTACCTAGACTTACCGGTTTAGCCAGCGATTTAGTGGCTGAAGGTTTATATAGCCATTACAACCCAATCAATAATAGCTACAAATTAACCACCGAGAACGATCAAGCTTGGCTAAGTGCACAATTAAAAACGGCACAAAAGCTTGGTTTTAAAGTACAAGTTATTGATTATGCACAGCCTGACAACCGTCTTACTATGGCGCAAAAAATTAAGCAGGCAGGTTTTACCCCTTGGGTAACTGATGGACACTTACAAACATGGGGTACATCAACTATATCACCAGTACCAAGACGCATCCTCATTCCGTACAACAGTAACGTAAAGCCACTCATTTACACTACCGTACATTTAAAACTAGCGACCATGATTGAGTATTTGGGATATATACCTGACTACATAGATATGGCAAAGCGCGACTTACCTTTAGTTGATCCTAGCTTGCATGCAGGTATTATCTCGTGGACCACAAGCGATACGTTTTACACACCAACACTAAACAATTGGCTTGAAGCTAATTTAGGTGTTGTACCAGAACTCATTTTAGGCGAGTTACCACAATCAACTAAATTATTATTAAGCTTAGGTATTGAGTCGTTAAACACACTACCTGAAGGTCCATATAAACAAGATAGCTTTGCACCTTGGCTCAAAGGGGAGTCAACAAAACCTCCCCCTATTGTTAAACCATACTTACTTAAATTAGCAACTGATGCGACTCCTCTAATAACAATAAAGTCTGCTAATAATATAAGTATTTTACAAGCGGCTAAAACTAAATATGGTGCAGTCGTGGCCGCTCCTTGGTTAATTGACACATTTCCGATGGAAGGCAGCAAATGGGTTATTGATCCGCGTACATTGCTTACTCAAGCAATGGGGTTACCACCTATATTAGTGCCAGATACAACCACCGAAAGCGGCAGGCGAATGCTTACTTTGCATATCGATGGAGATGGATTTACAAGTGTTGCCCACTACGCAGGTAAGCCTTATTCAGCAGAAGTAATTCGAGACGAAATAATTAAACACTACAAACTACCGTTAACGTCATCAGTGATCCAAGCTGATATTGAAGAAGGCGGTATTCATTCTAAACAAAGTGCCAAACTCGAAGGCATTGCGCGTAGTATTTTTAACTTGTCTTACGTAGAAGTTGCTTCACACACTTATAGTCACCCCTATTTTTGGACAGCCCTATCTGGGCGGAAAAAAATAGATGAAGACGACACAGATTACGGTTTTCATCTAGACGTGCCTGGCTACAACACAATTAGCCTTAAAAAAGAAATTACCGACTCGATAAAGTACATTAATGACAAGCTCGCACCTAAAAATAAAAAAACAGTAATGATGCTATGGTCTGGTGATGCAACACCTGGCCCAAAAGCACTTGAACTTGCTCGTGACGCTGGCGTGTTAAATGTCAACGGTGGTAATACTGATGTAAATGCTGATAACCCAAGCCTTTCTCACATCTCCCCTATCGGTCGCCCTGAAAGAGATTTGCTGTATCAAATTTACGCCCCCATATTAAATGAAAATGTTTACACAAACTTATGGCATGGCCCTTATTACGGCTTTAGACGCTTAACCGAAACATTCGAAATAACAGAAAAGCCATATAGGTTAAAACCTTACACTATTTATTATCACTTTTATTCAGGTGAAGTTCTTGCGGGCTTAGACGCCCTTAAACACAACATTGATTATGTTTTAGCAAGGCCAAATACACCGGTGCATTTAAGCCACTATGCAAAAGTAGCAAAAGATTTTTACTTTTCTGCACTTGCAAAAAACAGTAATAATGAATGGTTATTTAGCTCAAAGTACATTCGCACTCTGCGCAAACCTAGCGATTTTGATGTGCCAAACATAGCTCAAAGTGAAGGTGTATCTGGTGTAACTGAAAAAGGTGACTACATACATATTATAAATAACATAGCTCGCCTTAGCTTTGATCATAGCCAAAATAGTAAAAAACCTTATTTAGCGTCTGCAAATGTTGTTATTGATAACTGGCAAGTTAACGGACCGGTTAGTTTTAAAGCATGGGTGCCCGCTTCACTTGATTTAATTAATGCACGCTCATGCGAATTTGTATCTAATTTGGGTGAACACTTTAAAGGTGTAACACGCACTAATGTGACGCACTTTAATCTGCCAAAAGGTCAATTTTATGGTTACCTTAACTGCAACGGATCTGCTCTATAATGAATACTAAAAAGCGCCCTCAGTTAATTTCTATAAAAACAATATTAGCGTTACTAGCTGTAAGTTGTTTTGCACTTTATGCGTTATTTCCCCATACTTTATTTTTTGAAGATGATGCACTTTCACAAGATTATACCTTTGAGAAATCTTACCTTAATGCAGCGCTCAATACAGAGCCCGACAACGAAAAGCTTCGCGCTAAATTGGTTGAGCTACATATAGGGCTTAGTGAGTATTCACAAGCCACTAACGAGCTTGAAAAGCTACCTAGGGGCGAGCGCAAAGCAACACTTGAAATAAAGCTGCTTTACTCATTATGGCTAGCAAGTGGTGCTAAAGTTGACGACCGCTTTGAAGAGCTATCATTAAAAATAGGAGCTCATAAAAATTGGAACGAACAAATACTGACAATTGCAAAAGCCGTTGGGTTAAACGCAAAAGTTGCTCAGTATTATCAAAAAAATAAACAGCCACTCCTTGCAGCCGATTACTGGTTAAGCGCAGGGGAACCTGACAAAGCATTCGCTATTTATAAAACAAATATAAATGCTGACATTGCAGCTAAAGCGATTGAAACTGCACTTGGCGCAAATAATCCGATTCAAGCTTATGCATGGTGGAACACCTACGGTGACAAAGCCGATGTTAAACGCACCCTTTATTTAGCAAACTTGGCTGGCAACACAGAAGATGCAGCTCAAGCGATTGAAAGCTTATTAAAGAGCGAGCCAAATAACAGCGAGTACTTAACACAAGCAATGCACCTGCGTTTAGCAAATGGAAATGCAAAAGGGGCAGAACAATTACTTGCACAGTTATTACTACAGAGCCCAGATGACAAAGAGCTACATTTATTAAATTGGAAGATAAAGCGCTGGCAAAACAAGCCTAAAGAAGCTCTTCGAGAATTTAAATGGCTAATGTCTAACAAAGCAGTAACTCCTGCGATGCTTACCGACAGTATTAACGATGCCACCGCTTTATATTTATACCAAGATGCTAATGATATATACGAATACAAGGCGCAAAACAGAAGTCTGAAAGGCAATGGTTTTGCTAATTGGATGCAAGCTAACGAATTTATTGGTAACACAAAGCAAGAGTTAAACAATATTGAACGCTTTGAGCAAATAAATGGTAAAAGTGTATTATCACAATACTGGAAAGCAAAAGTGCTTCACGATACTGGTAATTTAAAAGCCTTAAGGGGCTTGTGGCCTACATATAAAGGGCCTAAAAATGAAGAAGATTTACTTTGGATTGCCCGCGCATTTTGGCTAGAAGATGACTTTTCTATAGCTCTGCAAGTACTAAAAAACAAACATGAAAGTTCTGACGATGAGTTTTGGAGTGCCAATGTAGACATGGCAATGCGAGTCCAAGACAAAGCTCATGAGCTATATGCATTAGAGCAGTTACAACAAATAAGCCCTTTAAGCGTAGGCGACATGCTGCACTACCAACAATTGCGCTTTGAAGGTAGGCCTCAGGAGCTTCTTGATTATTTATGGAAAAGTGAGTCGCAAACTGACCGTCAATTGATTCAAATTGCATTATTAAGCACACAAGTAAATGATGCTAAATCAGTTGCACGTATTCATGCTGAACTTGATAAACAACGATATAATAAAGCTCTCTATCCTGCTTGGTTAATTCTTTCTAATTGGTATCAAAACCAAAGTGATTTAAATTCAGCTTATACAACTTTAAACCGCGCTGCTAAATTAAGCGAATATGACTCTGATGTTGTGCTTGCACAAGGTTGGTTAGCGCTGCAAATGCATGACACTGTAATGATTGGCCGCATTTTAACGAGCTATTCTCAAAGCGACACTTCCTATGCGTGGACGCAGCTCTTAGCTAGCCTATCTATTTATGAAAAATCATATAATAGTGCTTACTTTTATTTGCGTAAATTAGCCATTGCAGATCCAAGTGACTTAACAACACTGGTTAACTTAGCCGATGTAATGAAACAACTTGGATATTATGCAAATGCTGCTGAACTTAATCACTATTTACTGCAACACTTACCTAAAGATAAATATGCATACAGAGGCCTAATGTTCCGCTGGGCGGGCGCGATGGCTGTTCCTCATTTAATGCAATTAAACACAATGGAAGAACTTGCCCCCGACACTATTGGTGAGCCCCTAACAAACTGGTGGTTAGCGCGCAGGGCTGCACAAAAATTAGAGCCATGGCAAAAACTACAACTTTATATGACCAACGGCGAATTTAATAAAGCGAAACAGCTTATAGCTGAAGGTTCACTAAGCAAACTAGATGAGCTAAACGCCCTACTCTATTTAAAACAACCCTATGCCACCATGCAACGTTGGTACGAAGAACTCACTGGCGAGGCAAATGAATCGCAATTGAGTTTACTCAGAAATGCACGCGCATCCTATTTTAGAGCGCTTGAAATAAACCTATCGCCAGAGGCTGGTTTAAACAGTAGCCAGTACGATGTAAACGTTTATTTTCCTTATGCTAATGGGCAATGGAAATTAAGTTTAAGTAATCAGCAAAACCTTGATAACAACGGATTACTGTTTGCAATAGAAGATAAAATGACATTTGGTCGTTGGTATTTTGATGCAAAAATAGACTCGCACCAAGGCAGCTTAGCTAGCCGCCAAGGTCTTAGCATAGACTCTCGTTATCAATGGGATTCGCGTACACAGGTAGGTTTAAAGCTTGAATATAATGTTGAAAACCGCCAATCAGAAGCACTACTTAGCTATGCTCAGCTAGATAAAGCCACGGCCTATGTTAACTACAATATTGATGGTAGA
Organism: Pseudoalteromonas sp. APC 3691; assembly: GCF_030408135.1. Classification (NCBI taxonomy): domain Bacteria; kingdom Pseudomonadati; phylum Pseudomonadota; class Gammaproteobacteria; order Alteromonadales; family Pseudoalteromonadaceae; genus Pseudoalteromonas; species Pseudoalteromonas sp. APC 3691. The sequence goes on from NZ_JASDCB010000063.1 coordinate 5,980, forward strand.
CAAAACGTACAGCTATCAGCAGCAGCGATGTCTTTTTCTCGAAGAAGCGATGGCAGCTCACTAATAAACGGCCAAGAATATAATGCTCGTTACCAATACAGCATTTTAAAAGACCGCCCAATTTGGAACGCTTATTTTAGTGCGCAATGGCAAGACTTTGAACGTGTTAATGCATTAATCAATACAGATTCAAGCAGAAGACCGCTAAGAGTTGACCTTCAACCATTTAGACGTTTTGCACTAGGGACCTCATTTGCTTCAACTGGCTCATTAGAACCTCCTTATTTAGGCGCAAGCCCTTCGTGGTTATTTGATATAAGTACTGGCTATCAAACACTTAACGATACAGTAGATGTATCAGTTTCAAGTGGCGCAGGTTGGTCTGTACTGGGCGATGATTTATTTAAATTACAGCTGGGTTACCAAAGTAGTAATAAAGTGGGTAACTCAGATACACAATTACAATTAGGTTATTACGTACATTTTTAATGTTAGGAGAGAGTATGTTTCGTTTAATTATACCGTGTTTGGTATTACTATTATCAGCATGTACCACCAGCAGAGTTGCTGATGATATAGAGCTTAGCCCTTCGAAAACAGTGGCACTAATGCCGCTTGTTAATCATGCTCAAACACCGCTTGCCGGTGAGCGTGCTGAAGATATTTTAGCCAGTATTTGGCAACAAAATAAATTACCAACTCTAATACGTGCACCTCGCGTAAACAGCAAAGAGCTTCCACCGCTGGATGATCAATACCGTTTAGACAATGCTATGCAATGGTTAAGCACTCAACAAGCTGACTATGTACTAACAGGCAGCATTGAAGAGTGGCGTTATAAAGCAGGGCTTGATGGCGAACCTGTTGTTGCACTTACATTATCACTCACTGTAAATGGACAAACCACACCAGTTTGGACGGGTACTATTGCTAAAAGTGGCTGGGGCCGCGATAGCATTGCAGCAACAGCACAAGATGTGATTGCCGATTTAATTTCTTATATAGAGGTTAGTGAGTGAAAACACATTTCCTTAGACCAAGAGACGTTCCTGAGCTACAAATATGGGCTGAGGTATTTATATTTACCGCGCTTGCTTTAGGGCTGCCTGTATTATTTAACGCACAGGACCCATTTTGGACTGAGGGAGGGTTTTCGTGGCCTGTACTTGGCCCACTTTTAGTTTCTTTACGCTATGGCTTTTCAAAAGGCTTTATTAGTATTTTATGTTTGCTTGTTGGCCAACTTTTTTTACTTCAAGCAAATATTTTATCACCGCAAAGCGACTTCAATATTAACGCTATGATTGGCTATATTATTGTAATTATGATCACTGGCGAATTTAGAGATGTGTGGGAGCGTACTAATCAGCAGCAAAGTATTCAGCTTGAGTACGTAACAGATCGTCTTGAAACATTTACTCGTCAGTATCATTTAATTAATTCATCTCACGATAGAATTGAGCAAATGCTAGCTGGCCATACGTTAAGTTTACGTGAATCACTACAAGCAGTAAGAACCTCTATCGGGCTATTAAAAGAAAGAAGACTTGATAGCGCAGCGCAAAAAATAATCGACTTGTTTGTTGAGTACGGTTCGCTAGAAAGAGCGGGGTTATATAAAGTTGAAAACGACAGTGTTTTAGAGCCACCACTTGCCTCTATAGGTAATATGAGTCCAATAGCTAAAAACGATCCTCTTATATTAGCAATGATCGAAGAAAAAGAATTAGTATCGGTAAAAGACGAAAAAGCATCATCGGGTATAAGTAAATACCATATGGCAATCCCACTTATCGACGTAAACAATACTATTTACGGCGCTATTTTGGTTGAAAGAATACAATTTTTTGCGCTTAAAAATACAACTCTAACATTACTTGCTGTAATGGCTGGGCATATAGGCGATTTACTTCGTCATGAAATAACAAACCCAGTAATGACGTATGAAGAGTCTCCATACTTTATTCGCCAAGTTAAGCGCGCAAATAAAGAAGCAAAACGATACAACATTCCATCGCAGCTACTAAAAATAAAAGCCAACAATATTACTGATAAATCGACTCAACTTATGAGTTATTTAAGTGAAGCCCGTCGTGGTTTAGACATTTATTTATATGATGATAAAAATCAGGTATTACTGCTATTAATGCCATTAGCTGATGAACTTGAAAAAGCAGGCTTTATTGCCCGAATGAACACTTGGTGTAAAGAGCGCACTGGTAGCACTTTAGCTGAGCTTGATATTGTTATTGAGCAACAACTTGCACTACCAATAAGCTCAGATGACATAAAGAGATTGGTTTCACTTTCATGATTATAATTATTGTAGCGGCTATTTTAGGGTGTATTTGTCAGTACTTTGCACTAATAGAAGTACTGGAAACACCTAATTGGTTTTTAGCTATACTATTGCATGCTATTGCTAGCATTCTTTTTGCTTTTGTTAGCTATTTCCTGATACCTAAAAAATACAAAACGACTCCCTATAGCTCTTTACTACTCATGTTTTTATTGTTGTTTACATTGCCTGTACTTGGAATTATAGGCGTTGTAGTAGCGCTTACGTTTGCTCTGTGTAAACCACTCAAAAACGATGACATAGAAATTGAAGAGCATAAAATACCTGAGCTTCCTTTTGAAGCCAGAGCAATATCAGCAAACCCGACCTATTCTATGGGCGGACTTAAAGCAATTTTGAAGCATGCTAGTGAACCAAATAAACGTCTAAGTGCCGTAATGGCGGCTCGTCACATGAGTGACTCACAAGCTATTCCTATTTTAAAGCTAGCACTTAAAGATTTAGAAGATGATATTCGCTTACTCGCCTACTCAACCCTTGATGGTAAAGAAACCAAACTCAACGAAAAAATCAGTTTGTACCAGCAAGAAATAACCATTACGACTAAGCAGCCAAAGTTAAGTAATTTACAAAAACAACTAGCCGAACTTTATTGGGAACTTAGCTACTTAGGTTTAGCACAAGGTGCGCTTCGTAAATACGTTTTAGAAAAAGCCGAAGCACTTGCACAGCAAAGTATTGAGCACGTAAAAACACCTGCAACCTTTATATTTTTAGGGCGTATATCTTTAGCCTTAAACAAATACGAAATAGCCCATGAGTACCTACTCAAAGCAACTGAGTCGGGCATGGCAAGGCGTCATGTTCTCCCTTATAAAGCCGAAGTTGCCTTTTGTATGAACAAGTTTGACGACTGTAAACGCTACTTAAAAGAACTCCCAGAACAACCTAAGGGCAGTGAATTACGTCATTTACAGGAGTATTGGCATGAGTAACAAAAATGCAGACATTTTACTGCTTTTAGAAGGTACTTACCCTTATGTGCGTGGTGGCGTATCTAGCTGGGTTCATCAAATAATTGAAGGGTTACCTCATTATAACTTTGAGCTTGTTTTTATAGGTGGAGCGCCAGAGCATTATGGCGAGATTCAATATACCTTGCCTGAAAACGTTACCAAGCTGCATGTTCATTATTTAGTACAAAATGATACCTCTGAAATAAAAGCTAAGCATGGGGTTAAATATAAAAAAGAACTCTTTGATTTTTGGCAGCAACTACAAAATTATTTTAGAGATTGTAACGAGCCAATCCCGACTGAATTATTAAAGTTTGCATTTGAAACTTTAGCTAAAAAAGACGGTATTAATGAAGCCGACTTTTTATATAGTGAATCTTCATGGCAAGTACTCACTAATTATTATTCAACTTTTTGTGATGAATCTTCTTTTATTGACTTTTTTTGGTCATATCGCAATTTATATAAGCCGCTATTTAAAATAGCCGAAATTGCACGAGGGCTTCCTAAAGTTAAACTTATTCACTCAATATCTACCGGGTATGCGGGTATTTTAGGAGCTGGCGCCAGTGTAATAAGTAATACTCCCTTTTTGTTGACCGAGCATGGTATTTACACCAAAGAGAGAAAAATAGATCTTATTCAAGCCAGTTGGATCAAAGAGTCAGAACAAAGCCTAGGTAAAAAATTAAATACCGAGATGGGCTTTATTCGCCGTATGTGGATCAGCTTTTTTGAGCAAATTGGCCGAACAACATACCAAGAAGCAGATAAGATCATTTCGCTATACGACGGTAACAGGCAGCGCCAAATAAAAGATGGTGCAGCACCTGAAAAAGCATTTGTTGTGCCTAATGGCATTAAAACAGTGCGCTTTATTGAAGCGCTTGATCAGCGTCCAAAACAGATACCACCGGTTGTTGGGTTAATTGGACGTGTAGTGCCTATAAAAGATATTAAAACCTTTATACGTGCGATTAAAGAAGCGCAATCGATATTACCAGAGGTCGAAGGCTGGATCATCGGCCCTTTCGAAGAAGATCCACAATACTACAAAGAGTGTGAGCTACTGGTAGGCAGCCTTGATTTACAAAACAGTGTTAAGTTTTTAGGTATGCAAGATATTACTAAAATTTTGCCTCAGCTCGGAATTGTAGCTTTAACCTCGATTTCTGAAGCGCAGCCTTTAGTGCTTTTAGAGGCAATGGCGGCTGGTGTGCCTGTACTTGCTAGTGATGTTGGCTCGTGCCGCGAAATAATCGAAGGCGGAACCGATGAAGATAGAGCGTTAGGTAAAGCCGGTGAAGTTGTCCCAATTGCTTCTCCGAACGACACAGCAAAGCAAATATCAAACATGCTAACAAATGAGCAAGCTTGGCTTGAGTATCAAAAAAGTGGTTTAGACCGCGTACAAAAATTTTATGACGAGAGCCACATGTTTGCCCGTTACGATAAACTTTATAAGGATACAATAGCATGGCTGGAATAGGTTTTGAGATACGAAAAATTCTCAAAAAAAATACCCTGCTCTCAGTTTTTGAAGCATACGGCTACGCAGGTTTAATAGGCTCAGGCCCTTGGCTGCTCTCTATTGTAGCGTTAATGCTTATTGGTATTTTAAGTTTGGGAATTGTATTACCTAAAGTACTTATTATTCAATTTTTAACGCTTGTTACCTACATGATGGCCGCCTCACTTATTTTAACGGGTGGTTTGCAGTTATTACTAACTCGATTTATTGCCGATTTATTTTTTCAAAAAGAAGAGGCAAAGGTACTGCCTAATTTACTTGGTGCGCAACTTATAACAACAATAGCCGCGTTATTTGTAAGCTTGGCTGTATGGCCTATGCTCCCTATACCCGTTGTTACTAAGATTATAATTTTAGGTGCCTTTGTAAGCTTATGTAATCAGTGGCTTGGCGCTATTTTTCTATCAGGTATGAAAGAATACCGGTTAATTTTAATAACCATGCTAAGTGGTTACGCCTTTATGGTATTACTTGCATACTTATTAAGAGACTGGCAGTTAGACGGCTTATTTTTTGCGTTTTTTGCAGGCGAAGCACTGCTCTTTTTTAGCTTTTTGTTTATGATTATTCGCCGCTACCCAGGTGAAAAACTTATAAGCTTTGACTTTTTAAGCAATAAAAAAGTGTATTACAGCCTATTCTTTTGTGGTCTGTTTTATAACATTGGTGTGTGGGCTGATAAAATCATTTTTTGGTATTCACCAAGCACATCAATTCAAATTATTGGCACGTTAAGAGCCAGCCCAATTTACGACTTGCCTATATTTTTAGCCTATTTGTCTATTATTCCCGGTATGGCAGTATTTTTAGTAAAAATGGAAACCGACTTTGTAGAAGAATACGACCGTTTTTACACAGCTATTCGAGAGGGTTCATCGTTAGAAGAAATTTACTATTTAAAAGACAATATGATCCAAACTGCACGTGCCGGTTTATACGATATATTTAAAATTCAAGGTATTACCGTTGCCTGCTTATTATTATGGGGCGAGCAAATACTTACCTTTATTGGTATTGATCCAAACTATAAAACGCTTTTATTTATTGATGTAGTTGGTGTGGGTGTACAAGTTATATTTTTGTCTATTTTAAATATTTTGTTTTATTTAGATAAACGCTCAACCGTCCTATTTTTAGCGGGGCTATTTTTGGTAATAAACGTTGTTTTAACTTTGCTATCAATCGCTTTTGGGCCGCAGTTTTATGGTTACGGCTTTGCACTCTCAACTATTATTACCTCTGTTGTTGGCTTATTTTGGCTTTCTAAACAATTTGAAGATTTAGAATACGAAACGTTTATGCTGCAATAGCACAATATAAAGGCTGCTTATGCAGCCTTTATATTTAAAGCTTTTCGTACAAAATTAAAATAATTAATTATTGGAAAGCGGCTGATACACACCATGTTTATAGCTCATATAAGCGCCTCAGTTTAAAGCAAAAAAGACTAGCTCAGTAAAGATATAAAATGTTAATAAACAAAGGGCTTATAAAAACCAAGCTACCTTGGCTTAGCTAATCTCTCGTACAATTAGATTTAACTGGTTTAGCATTATGCTAAATGACGTAGACGCTGCCATTACTTACTCACCCATCGCGCTTTAAAGCCACGCGTATCAACATGTATAAATGCTCCTCTGTGCGACTTAGGCCCATAAATACCTAAACCACCTAGTAAACCTTTAAATGATTCACGTCTAGCTAACGACTCCACTATATCGGCCATCGCTTTAGCGTCACCAATTGAATGCTTACCGTCATTATTAATATCATCCATACGGTAGTTGCCATCGTTATCTATAAAAATATCGGCAGCATCACCAAATACATGTCGGCTAAGTTTTACATTGCCAATTGATTTGTTGTAGTACGGAGTTCTATAACCGCTCATAACCACCATATTACTAACCGGTATACCTTCTAAAATCAGTTCTTTGCGTATTTTTTCTAGTTTAAGTAACAACTTATTTTGTAAAAATAAATACTTTGGGTACTTACTTCGCTGCTTACTAACAAATTCCTTTAGTGAAAAGTGAGGTGATATTTTTACGTTTTCATTTTCAGGCGTTACCTTAACAAAGCCATCGGGCACTATGTAGTATGAAGCGTCTTTAATCTGTGAAGGTTTAGGATAGTGCCCAATGTGGTAATACTTGAGCTTTCCTCCTTCAACATTGTCTGCCGGTACTTTTACAAATACGTTGATTTTCATACGCTGTTTTTTATCGGGCGACTCAATAATTACCGTTGTTAAACCGGGCTCTTTGGGTGCTTGCCATTGCCAGCGGTTGGTGTTTGTAAGCTTAGATTTCCCTTGAGTATTAATTAGCGTGTAAGCGTTTTTTGATTGCGCAAAAAGCACTTCAAACTCAACTTGCTCTTTGGGCATTACAAATACTGAAAACACCGAATATGGCATAACTATGTCGTTAATTTTTAGGCTAAATTCTGCATCTTCAAAGTTGGCTTTGTTTTTTATATCAACTACCTGATGTGCAGGCTTTGTAGGCGCTGCAGCAAATACACTATTGCTAAATATAATTGTGAATATGGCGATAAAAATATAATGAATAAATTGCATAAACCCTCTCATTATTTATTTTTTAACAAAGCGGCAATCACCGACTGTTCATCATTTTTTAATAGTGCTTTTTTATCGCGTTGATATATGTCATCTCTAAAGTTAACCAGCTTATTTTCGTCAACCCATGCAGTCCAATAAACTAAATGAATAGGAAGAGGCTCATCTAAATAAAACGTCTGAGTACTGTTTTGAGCAAGTGCGCTGTCCATATTATTGAGTGTTTGCGCTTCTCCTTCGTGCTTAATAATTTCACGCGCTAACGAAAAAGGCTTTTCTATTCTTATACAGCCATGCGATAAGGCTCGGTTTGCTTGGCTAAAACGGTGTTTTGCTGGTGTATCGTGAACATAAATTGCTTCGGCATTGGGGAATAAATACTTAACTTCCCCTAGGGGGTTTTCTTCACCAGCACGTTTTACTAAAAAGTGATCAAATTGGTACGGCTTAATAGAATCCCAATCAATGTTGCTTGGATTAACAGTTTGTGAGTCTAGGTAGCTGTTTTTTCTAATTTCAATATTATTTTTTACAAGGTAGTCAGGATCCTCGGCTACCTTTGGAGCAATTTCTTTGGTGGCAATTGAGGTGGGTATACGCCATTCAGGATTAACTACAAACTTTTCTATTTCGTCGCTAAATGCAGGTGTTTCCCAACTCGGTTTACCTACAATTACGTTATTTTTTAATTTTACATCGCCAGCTTTTACAAATCGTAAGCTGTATTCAGGAATATTTACATACACATACTGCTCATCACTTGCGCCTGCAAAGTTAGTTATTCTATAAAAGTTAAGTTTTAATTTATCGAGTTTTTGCTGTGCGGGCACATTAAGCGATGCAAAAGTACGCTTACCCACTCGGCCATCAACTTTTAAACCATGGCGGCTTTGAAATTGCTTAACAGCTTGCTCTATATCTTTATCAAACGTGCATATAGCTTCGTCGCACACATTAGTTTTTAAGTCACGCTCTTGATATAAACGCTGTGCAAGTAAGCTCACCTGTTTATTATTACTGCCTAGTTCAAGCAATTCATCGTTATATAAGTGTGTAAAACCACCTTTGTTAACTATTTCTTGATACCAATTAATGGCTTTTTCTGTACGTTCAATTAACTGCGCTGAATATTGGTCAAAGTAGTAGGTGTCATCAGCTTGCATGTAATTTTGTGAGTTATAAGTAGTTAGTGAAGAGTTAGCGAGTACCACACTTTCAAGCTCATTGGCAGCGAGTGTTGGTGCTGAGCATAAGCCGCTCATGCCAATAAACAATGCAGTTTTTAAAGTAAAGCCCTTTGCTTTAGTAAGCGCTTGATTTGAAAATAACCCCTTCACTGTGTACCTCCTCGCTAAATATCGTTGATAAATGCTTTTGTACTTACCACTAAGTAGTACTCTGGAGGTGCAACGGTAATGCCAAATTAAAGTTTCAAAATAAACAATTGAAATTTAATGACTTTTTAAAAACCCTTATTCTAAACGTTAATAAATTAAATTAGAGAATATGTAATTAATATGCTCAAGTGTGTAAAGTTGCTATGGCAATTAATCTTTTAAAAAAGCTAAAAAACCACGTTCATAACGACTCAAGTACTTTGTTTTTCGTGGTAATGAAAGGGACTCTCTCCACGCAGTTTGAGTATCTTCATCTTCTTTACACAGCGTAATTAAATCGGGATGCACATAAGATTTGCGTGCTATAGCGGGAGTATTACCAAGTTGCTCAGATACGCTATCAAGCATGCTTTTTAAAGTAAGCGCCCCTTTAGCTTTAGCTAATTGTTTGAATGCAATAACGCTTGCTCGCCAAGTTCTAAAGTGTTTTGCACTAAACTCCTCGCCCATTATTTGCTGAATGTATTGATTTATTTCACTTGATGTTACATTTGTGCGCTCACCTTCATTTATATACTGAAATAAATGCTGCCCGGGTAAATCTTGCAAGTCTTTTATAACATGGCTAAGCACCCTGTCGGTTATATTTACTTCACGTTCTTTACCTGATTTGGCACGATATTTTAGCTGAATATTTTTGCCCGTGAGTTTTGCATGGCGTGTTCGTAATGTTGTAGCACCAAAACTTTTATTTTGCTTTACGTTACGCTCGTTACCTACTCTCAATGCACCTAAATCCATAAGTCTTACAACTGCCGCTAAAGTGCGCTCAATATTAAGCTCATCGCCTTGTAAGTCTGTTTCTAAACGCGCTCTTAACAAAGGGAGTTTATTACCAAATACTCCACATGCTTGGTATTTTTTTGCTTCTTGTTGCGCCCTAAATTCAGGATGGTAGCGGTATTGCTTTCGCCCCTTACTATCAAATCCTGTCGCTAAAATATGTCCGTTTTCTTCTGGGCAAAACCAAGCGTTTTTATAGGCTGGCGGAAATGCCAATCCATTCAAACGATCAATCACATTTTGCTCTTTTATTTGCTTACCGATTGGATCAAAGTAAAGCCAACTTTTCTGTTTAAGTTTACGAGTGATCCCTGGTAAATTATCGTCTACATAAATTAGCTTCATTAACCCTCCAGTTATATTTAAGCATGCGTCGGAATATAAAATGTATCACTTTAAAATAACCTTAAACTGAACAAGATTATTGATATATAATAAAAAACCAACAACAATTATAAATACTTAATATATATTAATAATTCTATTTAGGTTTTCGTAAAAGTAGGTCGAACTTACGCGCCAGCAACAAGTCTATTACGATTAAACTCGATGCACTTAGCGCTAAAAAAGCTACTTGAGATAGATTTATTATCCTAAGTTCAGATTAATTACACTTTGTCCCCTGCAATTGGGGTGCTGTTTAAATGGAGAATTCAATGGCTTTTGATTATGGATCGATTGATCTTGGACTAAAAAACCCCTTCAAACTGGAAGGTAAAGTAACAGCATTAAGAGGACTCATTGAGTCTATAGCAGGTATTAGTTTACTTGTTATTGCTGCAGGCTCTGTGAAAGAAGATACAACCGCAGGTTGGATTTTAATGGTGTTTGGCATGCTTATTTTAGCATTCGGCATTCGCTCACTATCGTCAGGTATTTATGCAACACTTAAATACTTTGTAGGTAGAAACCACCCAACTTCACTTGCTTATAACTACAGTAAATCGCAAGCATCAACCGCTCAAGAAGAACAAAAAGAAGTAGCCTACACAGCGCAATCACTTGAAGAAATGCTGGTTGGTCGTAAAAACAGTACATTTAAAGAGCCTAATGGTTTTTTATCACGCTTACTTCACAGCTTAATCCCTAAGTTATTATTCCTACCATATCCTATTCGAAATGTTGCCCAGCGATTATTTGGCTCATGGGTAAGCACCTTTGTCGCCCTTATTGCTTATGGCCTTGTTGCATTTGTATCTTTGTCGGGCTTTACCGGTGAAGCTGGGGAATTAGCATTTCCGGTTTATAGTGCAATATTAATGTTTTACGTGCTTTTTTCGTGGCGCTCTACGGGTAAACCTATTTCTAGAAACGCTGAAAAAAATATTGAAGCACTTGGTACCGGTGCACTCGCTAAAATTATTTCTTTATCTTTTATTCTACCAATCGCTATTGGTCTTTCTATGTCATGGTTGATGAAAGAACAACACATTAGCAAACAAGAAATAGATGGCTGGATTGAACAACTACCTAGTCTTCATGCTGGCATGTACTTAATTGCGATTATTGTATTAGCTACTCTGAGCTGCGCAATTGCTTTCATTATGATTAAAGCGCGTTTAAATGCAGTTACACCTTCGGCTGAAGTATCAGAACTACGTGAAAACTGGCAAGAGTCTGTTCATCCAGACGAAATTTTTATAAACCTTGATAACTTAGTAATGGCTAATCGTCGTTATAAAGAGGTACCTAACAGAGTTTACAGAGAATTAGATCCTAAACTTCAAGAACAAATTGAAGGTAAAGGCGGTTTTAAAGGTGAAATGATTCAAGAAATTCAGCCTAAATTGCACTCAATGGATTTAGGTAAAAACTTCTCGTTAGCAAGGCTAATTTCTTTAGTGAGCGGTAACTTACTTTATATTGTAGCGTTGGCGTTTACTGTATTTTTAGCGTATTCGTTTATCAATATTTATCATTACGTTGACGCGGCAAATATTAGTAGCTTTAAACAAGCATTTAATAACCAACATGTTGTTCAATTTAGTGAGCTATTAATGACAAGCTTTCACTTATTACTAATTGGTATACTCATTAAAGCATTTGCGCAATTGCTTACAAACACAGCTCATTTGTTCTTTGCTGAAATGCAATTTGAATCACTACTAGTGTATTTTAAATGCGAAGGCACATTTACTGAGTCTAAAATATCAACTGGTACGGGTATTCACGATAGTACTCGCTCAGAAAATACGTTAGTACGCAGTAGCATAACGCCTTGGATTATTGTTTCTCGTGTTGTTTCTACTACGTTTGCAGCAACAGGTATGAAAAACCTTGAACATCCTCGCCATATTATGGAAATGCATAAAGACGAAGGACAATTACAAGCAATCAAAAAAGACGTTATTTCATTCTTGAAAGACCGTGAATCTATCGCCTCAATCACCAGTGAGCGTGATTTAGGTAATGCGTCACAAATACATCAACTAAACCAACAAACGCGCGCTATACCTACTCAGCAAGCGATAGCGAAAGATGATGAAGAAGCTGCCGGATATTTAAGACAAGAAGAAAACTTATCTCCCGAGCCCAAGGGTTAATTAACCTCAAACCTAGATAACTTTTATTAATGCCACCTTGTTAACTTAGGTGGCATTTTTTTTAACCTCTATTCAATACTTTTTAACTTTATTACCTCTTTTGCACTCAACAACATGATTAATATTGGATTAGTTCACAAAGCCCTTGCTTTATGTGCCAAAACACAAATAATGAAAGGATTAATTACAGGGTAAGAATGAGGACAATGAGCTATATACTAACCACCCAATGTGCTGATGATGTAGGCTTAATAGCTAAAATTACAGGGCTTTGCCATAAAAATAATTTAAACATTACGCGTAACAACGAATTTGTAGATAAAGACGCGCAGCGATTTTTTATGCGTACAGAGCTTACAGGTGAGCCACAAAGCGACTTTTTAGATCAATTACGCGCACTGTTGCCACAAGGCGCTAAACTTGCGCTACATTGCGGCGCAAAAACTAAAGTAGTTTTACTGGCAACTAAAGAAGCTCATTGTTTAGGTGGTATGCTGTTAAAGCAATTTGAACAAACTCTTAATATTGAAGTACTCGCTGTAATTGCTAACTATGCTGATTTAGAGCCGCTAGCTAAAGGGTTTGGTGTGCCGTTTCATGTTGTATCGCACGAAGGATTAACCCGTAGCGAGCATGATAAAAAGGTAGGTGATTTAATTGCCAGCTACAACCCTGATATTATTGGCCTTGCCAAATACATGCGTATTTTAAGTCCTGAATTTGTGGGTCGATTTGAAGGTAAAATAATTAATATTCATCACTCATTTTTGCCAGCATTTATAGGGGCTAAACCTTATCATCAAGCATTTGAGCGCGGCGTAAAAATTATTGGTGCTACCGCTCACTTTGTTAATAATGAGCTTGATGAAGGTCCTATTATTTTGCAAGATGTAACCAGCGTTACACATGCTAATACCGCCGAAATGATGGCTAAAATGGGCAAAGATGTAGAGAAAACTGTGTTTTGTAAAGCACTTCAACTTGCCTCAGAGCATAAGCTATTTATTAATGGTAATAAAACCGTGGTGTTTTCTTAGCATTAATACAACTGCTTAATTATTCTACATATGAAAAAATGCCAGCATTGTTGCTGGCATTTTTTTGCTCATAAATAAGCTAATAACTTTTTAAATGTAAATTATGCCTGCTCTATTGGTTCGAGCTTTAATTTAGCGGCAATTAAAACGGCTTGGGTACGATTGTACACACCGAGTTTTCTAAATATGGCTGTAATGTGTGCTTTTACTGTCGCTTCTGATATGTGTAGTTCATAAGCAATTTGCTTATTAAGTAAACCTTCGTGCAGATATTGCAGTACTCGGTATTGTTGAGGTGTTAATGAGGCAACTTGCGCTGCTATTTCTCGGTCTTCACCTTCAATTTCAGCTACTTTGTTTTTTAGCTCTTTTGGTAGCCATGTATCGCCTTCAAGTATTTGGTTAATTGCACTGGCAATATCATCAGACGATGACGATTTAGGAATAAAACCCATAGCGCCGTAACCCATTACTTTTGAAACTATATTAGCGTCTTCACTACCCGAAACAACGGCAATTGGTAAGCTTGGGTATTCTTCTCTAATACGAATAAGACCATATAAATCACCATTACCTGGCATGTGAAGGTCTAGCAGTAATATATCAAGATCCTCTTGCTCGCTTAACACTTGCAGTGTGCTGTCAAAATCGGATGATTCAAAAACCTCTAAACCCTCAAATTTTGCGCTCAGTGCGCCCTTTAGTGCTTCACGAAATAACGGATGATCGTCCGCTATTAAAAACTGACTCATGGTTCACTCCTAATAAATTCGGCTGCCAGTTAGGTTTTAAACCTTTACTGACAGCCGATATACTACGTTTAGAATCAACTTGTAATCAAGTTTTTAACGCACATTTAACGATTTAATCTGTTCTCGATTAGTTCATCGACAACTGAAGGATCGGCAAGCGTTGACGTATCACCGAGTTGTTGGTGCTCATTTGCAGCGATTTTACGTAAAATACGACGCATAATCTTGCCTGAACGTGTTTTTGGCAAACCAGGTGACCATTGAATCATATCTGGAGATGCAATTGGGCTGAGCTCTTTACGAACCCAATTACGTACCTCTTTAGTTAATTCATCGCTGACTGTTATACCTTCGTTAGGCGTAATGTAAACATAAATACCTTGGCCTTTAATATCATGCGGGTAACCTACAACAGCAGCTTCTGCTACCGCTTCATGCGCAACTAACGCACTTTCAATTTCGGCAGTACCAAGGCGGTGCCCAGACACATTAAGTACATCGTCCACACGACCGGTGATCCAGTAATAACCATCTTCATCACGACGACAACCATCGCCTGTAAAGTAAACTCCTGGGTAGGCGCTAAAATAAGTTTGTTCAAAACGTTCATGGTCGCCATAAACAGTTCGAGCTTGCGATGGCCAACTATCTAAAATAACTAAATTACCATCTACGGCACCTTCGAGTGTATTACCTTCAGCATCAAATAATGCAGGCGCAATACCAAAAAATGGATGTGTTGCAGAACCTGGTTTTGTATCAGTAGCGCCCGGAAGTGGTGTGATCATAATGCCACCGGTTTCTGTTTGCCACCATGTATCAACAATCGGGCAATTAGATTTACCAATACTCTCGTAATACCATGTCCACGCTTCTGGATTTATTGGCTCACCTACTGAACCTAAAATACGTAAACTATCGCGATGTGACGAAGCTGTAGGCTCATCACCTTTAGCCATTAGTGCTCTAATTGCTGTAGGGGCGGTATATAAAATAGTAACACCGTGTTTATCAACTACTTCGCCCATACGCCCTGCAGTTGGATAAGTGGGGACTCCTTCAAATAAAACCTGAGTACAACCGTTTACTAATGGCCCGTACGCAATGTAACTGTGGCCTGTGATCCAACCTACATCGGCACTACACCAATACACATCATCTTCTTTTAAATCAAATACGTATTCATGTGTCATTGATGAGTAAACTAAGTAGCCACCTGTAGTATGTACAACACCTTTAGGCTGACCAGTAGAACCTGATGTATACAATATAAACAAAGGATCTTCAGCATTCATTGGCTCTGGCTCACACTGTGCCGGTAAGTCAGCAACTAGCTCGTGCCACCATATATCGTGCTCATTCCAATCAACTTCACCGCCTGTTAATTGATGCACAATAACGTGTTCAATTGTGGTTACAGTTTCTTGCGCTACCGCTTCATCTACATTTGCTTTTAATGGAACACAATTTCCTGCTCTGCGTCCCTCATCAGAAGTAATAACAACCTTAGCACCAGAATCTCTAATACGATCAGCAATAGCCGATGGTGAAAAACCACCAAATACAACAGAATGAATAGCACCAATACGTGCACAAGCTTGCATTGCATACACCGCTTGTGGGGTCATTGGCATATAAATAGCTACGCGGTCACCTTTTTGTACACCCAGTTTTTTTAAACCATTGGCAAATTTAGCCACTTCGTCATGAAGTTTTTGATAAGTAATGTTCTCACTTTGAGAAGGATCATCACCTTCCCAAATAAGCGCAATTTTGTCTGCTTTCGTTTTTAAGTGGCGGTCAATACAGTTGTAAGACGCATTTAAATAGCCATCTTCATACCATTTAATACTGATGTGGCCTTTATCAAAAGAGGTGTTTTTAACTTTAGTGTAAGGAGTAGACCAATCGAGGCGTTTGCCATGCTCACGCCAAAAACTTTCAGGGTCATCAATAGATTGCTTATAAAGCGTATTATATTTATTTTTATCAATGAGAGTCGCATCTTTAATATGCGCAGGAACTGGATAGATACTTTGTGACATCTTCGTCTCCATTTAAATTACTTGCCTTAAGCTTTTATCAAGGATTACTCAGCAGTACTTTATTAAGTATTAGACCTTAGTTGTACTCTACTCCAATTTACTCATTTGTAGTTTATAATCCACCTGCTTTCAATTTTTTACATAAATAATACAACGCGTTAAATGTAAGTAAATGCAAACTAATCAACTCTAAAACCTTAGTCTTATAGACCAATAGGTAATTGAGTAAATATTGCACATATTCAAAAGTGTTTGTGTACTTTAATAAAGATATTTGCGGTATTACTTACCAAAGCTTTATTTAACGAATGAAAACAATATGTGTATTGAGAAGCCAAACTAACACCCTTTTTTATTCGTAAGAAATACTAGTAGCAAGTAATACAACCTTACATGAAAAAAAAAGCAACAAACAACAAGTAGCCTATAAAGGACACCACAATGAAATTTACCCCATTAAAAACATTAGCAGCAAGCGCTGTACTATGTGCACTAACAAGCACTGCTTATGCAGCGACTGCCGCAAAAATTGGTGATACGGAATTTACTTACGGCGGATACATTAAATTAGATGCTATGTGGAGTGATTATTCAGCGGGTGCGCCTGCAGGCTCAAACGTAGGTCGTGATTTTTACGTACCAAGTACACTTACTGTTGGTGATGACAATGACTCTGATGCTGTATTTGATATGCATGCACGTGAATCTCGCTTTAACTTTGGTACTTCAACGTTAATGGATAACGGTAAAACAGTAAAAACCAAAATTGAGTTAGACTTTTTAGCATCAGCGCCTGGTGGCAATGAACGTGTATCTAACTCTTACGCTCCACGTGTACGTCATGCATTTATTAGCTACGATGGCTGGTTATTTGGCCAAACATGGTCTAACTTTCAAAACGTTGGCGCACTACCTGAAGCACTTGATTTTATAGGCCCAGCAGAGGGCACAGTGTTTGTACGCCAAACTCAAGTTAAATACACTACTGGCGCTTGGTCTTTCTCATTAGAAAACCCAGAAAGCACCATTACAACTTTTGACAATAAAGCTGGTGTAATGGCTGTAACCGACGATGCTTCACTTCCTGACTTTACTGCACGTTATACCCATAAAGCTGACTGGGGTAATTTAGTAGTTGCTGCACTTGCCCGTCAACTTACTTATAAAGTAGGTGCTATTGATGCCGATGAAACTTCATTTGGTGTTAGTGCATCGGGTATGGTTAAACTAGGCGAAGACAACTTTAAGTTTATGCTTACACAAGGTAAAGGCTTAGGCCGTTATGTTGGTGTTAATGTAGCCCATGGTGCAGTACTCAATGGCGATGATTTAGATGCTATTGATTCAACTTCTGGCTTTGTAGCGTATCAGCATAAGTGGAACAGCCAATGGCGTTCAACTTTCTTATATTCATTCTTCAGTGCTGATAACAACACTGATTTATTAGCTATTTCTGGTGATCCGACTGAATCCAGCCAAAGCTATAGCGCTAACATTCTATACTCACCGGTTAAACGTCTAACTTTTGGTGCTGAGCTAAAGCATGCTGAGCGTGAAACTGAAAGCGGCGTTGATGGCGATTTAGACCGCTTACAGTTTTCTGTTAAGTACTCTTTTTAATAATTAAAAAGCTAACTACTTTAAAAAGCGGCCTAGGCCGCTTTTTTTATAAGCGAGATTGAGTTCTATATAATTCATCAATTCGTACCTAAAATCTTTATATGTGGCGCTAAAATCCAAAAAAATAGAATTATTATTGATAAAAACACTAAACACAATTGCAAATCGATATCATTTAGATTAAGTTACGCACTTCTTTTGAACTAACTGGAAAAACTTATGTCGTCCCCTCAAGTTTTGCGTTTATCTAAACTAAGCTTTGCTACTTATTTAATTTTATCTGGTTATGCACTTGCTGATGAGGCAAATGTAAAATCTGAACCTCTCGAAAAAATTGCGGTATATGGTCAGCATCATAAAAACTACATTACTGAAGAAGCGCAATCGGCTACCAAACTAGGTTTAACAATTAAAGAAACACCACAATCAATCTCGGTAGTTTCACGCGCACTAATGGACGACTTTTCACTAGACGATATAAACTCAGTACTTGAAAGCACGCCAGGCGTAACAGTAGAGCAAATAGAAACAGATCGTACTTACTTTAAGGCCCGTGGTTTTGAAATTACGAACTTTCAAGTTGATGGCTTAGGGATCCCACAAAGCTCAGGCTCTATTCAAGGCAGTCTTGATACATCAATTTATGACCGTGTAGAGATAGTTCGCGGTGCTAATGGTTTAATGACTGGCGCTGGTAATCCTTCTGCAACTGTAAACATGGTTTTAAAAAAGCCAACTTATACAACACAGGCAAATGCATCAGCATCTTATGGCTCATGGAATAAAAAACGTTTAGATTTAGATGTATCTACGCCAATAAATGAAGACCACGCTGTACGCGCTGTATTTACAAAGCAAAAAGCTGACTCATATTTAGATCGCTACGAAACAGATAAAACCATTGTTTACTTAGCCTACGAAGGCAAATTAACAGACAACACATTATTAAGCGTTAACTACGTTAACCAACAAAAAGACGCAGATAGCCCGCTGTGGGGTGCACTACCTCTTTATTATACAGACGGAACAGCAACCGATTACGACGAATCAACCAGCACCGCTGCTGACTGGTCTTACTGGGATAACAGTGCTGAGCAAGTATATGTAACACTTGAACAAAACTTATCGGCAACATGGGTAGCTAGAGCACGTTATGCTCACATCGAAAACGAACAAGACTCAGAGTTGTTCTACGTATACGGCACCCCTGATAAAGATACTGAACTTGGTTTAACAGGTTATGCTAGCCGTTATGATTACGAAGATAAGCATGACTTATTTGATTTATATGCCAGTGGTAAGTTTGATTTATTTGGCCAAGAGCACGACCTATCATTTGGTGTTAGCCAAGCTAAAATGGATTACAACGAGCAGTCTCTTTACGATTACACTACAGGCAATGGTTTTCCAGATATGCCATCACTTAAAACGTGGGATGGTGTAGTACCAGAGGCAACACTTGCTGATGGCTTAGATGGTAGTGATATTACTAACGAGCAAAAATCAGCTTACATATCTACTCGCATTAAATTAAGTGAGCCTTTAAGTGTGCTCGCTGGTGTGCGTTATACCGATTGGAAAACAAAAGGGAGTGCTTACGGTGTTGAACAAACAAGAAGCGACTCTGAAGTTATTCCTTATATTGGCACGGTGTACGACTTTAACGAGTCTCTATCAGCTTATGCAAGCTACACAGAAACATTTGTACCGCAAAAAGAGCTTGATATTAATGCCAACCAATTAGCTCCCGTAATAGGTAAAAGCAGTGAAGTTGGTATAAAAGCACAGTTACTTGATGACCAAATTTTCGTAACTTTTGCTTACTTCGATGCAAAGCAGGAAGGGCTTGCCATAGCTTTACCCGACTCACTACCTAGTGATACGCGTTATTATGCAGCAGATGGTATTAACAGCAACGGCTTTGAAGTTGAACTAAGTGGTCGAATAACAGATGATTTAAGCGCAAGTGTAAGTTTTAGTAACCTAACTATTGATGGTGATGATTTAGTTAAAGATTACACACCTGAAAATCAACTTAAAGTGGCCGCAACCTACCAAGTACCTTTAGTTGATGGTTTATCATTTGGTGCAAACTATCGCTGGCAGGATTCAACTAGCCGAGTTCAAGTCGAAGATACAAATGGTATTGCAAGCGTCACTACTCACCAAGATGCATACGGGTTACTTGATTTAATGGCCACTTACGAAATTACAGATAACGTAGGAGTCACTTTCAACGTAAATAACACCACCGGTGAAAAATATTTGCACAGCCTGTACTGGGCACAAGGTTACTACGGTGCACCTCGTAACTACGCCCTATCTGTAAACTGGCAATTATAAATATATTTGATTAATTAAAGACTCTAGATTTTTTTCTATTGAATTAAAAAACGACACATTTTTAATGTGTCGTTTTTATTTTATCTAACCTGATTTAAGTTTTTAATAACATCGAGTAGGGTGAGGCTTATGCCTCATCCCTCTCACAGAACCGTACGTACGGACCTCGTATACGGCTCCTGTACCCTTCACATTTTATCAACTTATTTCCTAAACGCTGATAAAGCAAGCCATCCCGTATTCACTTTTTCTATTGGATATAAACCAAGCTCCTCAAA
>NZ_JASDCB010000064.1:0-24966 GCF_030408135.1 Pseudoalteromonas sp. APC 3691
TTCTGCTTGCTGAGAAGCTATTTATCGACTTGCAGAAAACAATATGTATCTGCAAGCCTAGCCCTTGAGTTATTATTCAAAAATCAGCTGCCTGATGTATTCATTTCAGATGAGGCTGAATAGTTACGTTCTTTTTAATGCTTGGCTTTATGTATGCTTTAATTAAATTTATAATTCATGCATACAAATTACGTGCATAAAAAGTAATGGATACAAATTTTAGTGGAACTTAATATGACATTTTTAAAAAATGTAAAGCAACAAGCGGCGACTAAAACGCCTTCTGAATTAGAGCGTTTATGGCAGCGAATTGAAAAACATACTAAGCGTAACGCAAACTTTGATATTAAAAAGCAGATCCTGTTTTCTCAATTTCAAGAACAAGTAGAGCACCATGAGCAAATTCAAGCTCAAATGATTGCAGAACAAATTATTCATTTTAGTAAGTTTATCCAACGTAAAAGCTTAACTATTGAACAGCGTAATGAACTTGTGGATTGGATAAATGAAGATTTAGATTATTTGTCAGAACATCCATTCATTGGCGAGTTGAATGTTGAGGAAGTGTCTCAAGTTTTTCAATCTTACCTAAATAAGTATAACCAAGATACGGTTAGTACAATCCCTTCTTCAGAGTTAAACATATTACGTAATATGTTACAGCAAGATTTCCCCGGTTTAGAATTAACAGATGACGAACTGAGAGAAATAACAGCTGATCCTTCATTGCTTTATAAGCACCTTGACGAGCAAGGTTTTGGTGAGGAGAAAGATGATGAAGCGTTTAGTGCAGATAATATGCACTATGAACAAGATGAAGATTGGGATGACTTTTTTGACCAACACGAGCGATTTGATCGCGATGAAATTAAACAACAAAAAAACAACTCAAAATTAGAAAAGTTATTTAAAGGCTCGCAGCTAAACAAAATGTATAAACGTTTAGCATCTAAGTTGCATCCAGATAAAGAATCTGATCTTGCAAAAAAAGCAGAAAAACACGAACTAATGCAACAGTTAGTACAAGCTCGAAAAGAGAAAGACGGTTTTACTTTATTACAACTTTACATAAGCCATTTTGACGACGATGTCGATTTTGACGAAGAAACCAAAGCAAACTTAATTCCGTTACTGCAAAATAAAATAATCGAGCTAAATGAACAGCATCGGCAACAAAAAGAAAGTAATGACCAATATACAATTGTGTGGCGTAAGTTTAATGGTCGTAGTAAAGCGCAAATTAAAGATAATTTTGTAAACCATTTAGCGGCGCTGAATAATGAATGTGATGAAATTGCTAAACGTTTAGAGTATTGCACTACGGTTAAATCACTTAAAGAAGAGCTTAACAACCGAATTATGAATAAACGTCATATGCCCATGTCTTTAGAGGCGGCTCTGGAAAACATGTTCAATTTTTGATGAATTAACAGTGACGCCAGCCTAAGTTTTTTCATTAAGTTAGAATGGCTGTCCTGTTTAGCTGTTTCTTTACGCTGCGGCAACTGTATTGCCTTGTTCATAATGTAGAAAAGCTGCAAAACGCGATGTATTAAGCAAGATAAGCCCTTAGTTCCTCAATAAAGTCACTCAAACACTAGGGTCTGTTGAACTTTCAAGGTTAAATTTGCAGCAGTCTGTTTGGTATTTAGGCAAGGCAGAGCCTATACAGTGTGGTTATTCCCCATAAATAGGCGATAACGTAGCATTAATGCCAAACAGGCGCTGCCCAAAGGGTTCTTCCTAGGGGCTATTTACTCTTTGTTGCTCGGTTCTTACTTAGCCCACTAGGTTACAAACCTCGCGCCGCGATTAAATAGCCCCTAGTTTGAACAAATTTTAATCCGCAAAGATCAACGGACCCTAGGGCGTGTTGACCTTTCGTGGGTTAATTTGCAGCAGTCTGTTTGGTATTTAGGCCAGGCAGAGTCTATGTAGTGTGGTTATTCCCCATGAATAGGCGATAACGCCGCATAAATTCCAAACATGCGCTACCCTTTGGGTTCTTTCTAGGGACGATCAACTCTTTGTTGCTCGGTTTTTACTTAGCCCACTAGGTTACAAACCTCGCGCCGCGATTTAATCGCCCCTAGATTGAACAAATTTCAATCCAAAAAGATCAACACGCCCTAGTGTTCCCTTCTAAAATACTAATCAAAACAACATTAAAACTCCCTTTTATATCCCACGTAAAATACAGTAAACGATTGAACCAAAATATGAACTCGGCTATGGTTTATTTACCAATAAAAATAAATAAAAAACGAGTTAACCTGCTGCTTGTTAGCTGTTTCGAGGGATTGCATGTTTTTTTTGAGTAAATTATTTTGTTGGGAGCGAGGTAGGCAAAAGTCAGGCTACGATAAAATGTTGATTTGTGGTGCTACGTGGCCAATTAAATTTGATACATATTTGCTTAAATTTCCACAAGGAAGTGAAATAGCACCACACACAGACAAAGTTGAATCTGGTAAACACTATCGGTTGAATATAGTGCTTAAAAAAGCAGATTTGGGTGGTGAGTTTATTTGCAGTAATCCGATATTTGAAACAAAGCGAATTAAGCTATTCCGCCCTGATGTAAGTGAGCATCAGGTGTCAAAAGTTATAAAAGGTAATAGATATTTACTCAGCATTGGGTGGATAAAAGGGAGCGCTAAATGCTAGATTTAAGACCTAATTGTGAATGTTGTGATAAGAATCTACCTGCAAAGTCCACAGAGGCTTTTATTTGTTCATTTGAATGCACATTTTGTTCTGGCTGTGCTCAAACGGTATTAAATAACGTGTGCCCAAACTGCTCAGGTAATTTGGTTCAGCGGCCAATTCGCCCTTTGGGTGCACTAAAAAATTACCCAGCATCGACTAAGCGGGTGTTAAACGAAAGTGGTTGTGCGCCAAACACATAAAAACATAAAGTATAATAATTACATTTCTGGGTATGGAGATCTGATGAGAAAATCCTTTGAATTTACTATTAAGTCAATCAAAGTTAAAATAATTAACACTTGGTTTAGTGGTGCTAAATTATATGTGAATGGTGACTTACGAGATACTGACAAAACTTTGTTAGCTATTAGGAATAATACTTTACTATCTGCAAATTTAGGTGAGTTGGGTGTTCTAGAAATCAAGCCATTATCGGGTTTAATTACCGTCGAAATGGATGCATATTTGGTTAATGGTACAAACATTCAACATGTATATAGCTCACATAAACGCCTTAGCCTAAAAGAGCAAAGGGCAGCCCGATAAAGCTACTTTAAATAACATATATTCCTGCATTTACCTGCCTTCAGTAATAACCTCCAAATGACTTTGAGGAGGTTTAAGCCCCTAAGCATACCAAGTTAATATACTTGGTTTACTCGATTACCTTAAATCACTCACACTCTTTCACATAAAGTAAAAGCGCGCTGTACATTACACTGAGTGCCTTTGTTACATCGCTGTCGATAACCGCTTCTGCTGGGTGATGGCTTATACCGCCAGGGCTGCGTATAAATAACATGCCAACGGGGCATATAGGAGCGATTGCCATTGCATCGTGCCCAGCGCCTGAGGCAAGTGAAGGCGATGCTTGGTTATTGAGTTTACATGCGCTTGAAAACAAATGCTGAATAGTGGTGTCGCACGCAACGGCATCGGCGGCATGCGTCCATTGCCAATCGAGTATTAAATTGCGTTTGCTTGTTATAGATTGAGCGCTGCTTTGTATGGCGCTTAGTAAATTAGCGAGATCGGTGTCGCTTTGTGCACGTGCGTCTAGGCTTATGGTTGTTTTACCTGCAATCACGTTTGTAGCCCCAGGGCGAGACTGTATTTGCCCTACGGTGGCTACTTCGCCATTACTCGCACTTTTTGCTAGTTTTTCAATTTCGGTTACTAATTCAGCGCAGCCTGCTAGTGAATCCTGACGTAAATTCATAGGGGTTGTACCCGCATGACCGCTTTGGCCTGTTAGGGTAAGCATGGCGCGTTTTGCCCCTGCAATAGCCGTTACAACGCCTAACGCCTGATTAACCGATTCGAGCACCGGACCTTGTTCAATATGAGTTTCCCAGTAACCTAGTAACTCATTTTTGTTTAGTGCGGCCTTTGCGTAGTCGTTAGGGTTTAGGCCAAAGTCGAGCATGGCTTGGCGTATAGTTATGCCGTTTGTGTCTTCAATGTTTAGCCACTGTGGGTCAAATTCGTTAGCGAGGGCTTTTGAGCCAATTAAAGTTGTGGCAAAGCGGGTGCCTTCTTCATCGCAAAAGCCCACTACATCTAAATGAAAGGGCAGGTCGAGCTTTAACTTATGTGCAAGCGCTGCAATTTCTATCCCCAGCAGTACACCTAAAATACCATCAAACGCTCCTGCGTTTGGTACTGTGTCGAGGTGCGATCCTATAATTAAACGTTTAGCATGTGGGTTTGATGATTTTAGTCGCCCCCAAAGGTTGCCCACTTCGTCTTGCCACGATTGCATGCCTGCCTCAACCATCCACGATGCAGTAACAGCGTTACACTCTTTGTGCTCTTTTGATAAGTACACGCGGTGAATACCGCCTTGCATTTGCGATAGTGCGCTGAGGGTTTTACAGCGAGATAAAGCGCGTGTTGCGTATTCATCAGCAAGTTCTTTGTCTAATAAAGGGCTGTGTTGTGGGCTTACAATCGTCATGCTAAATCCTTTTTTTATTTATAGTGAGCAAGGGCGGCAATGGCGGCTTCGCCTTTAGGACCTTTATAGCCGTTGGCATGTAAGCAGGCATCTAGGCTTGCCAATGTTTGTAATACGGCATCTTTACGGGCGTTGTAACCCATGGTGCCAATACGCCAAATTTTGCCATGCAGCGGGCCAAACGAGGTGCCAATTTCTATTCCAAAATCGGTTAGCATTTGTCCGCGTACGTGATCGGCATTAATACCCTCGGGTATATAAACACCCAGTACGTTGTTCATTTTATGTGTTAAATCGCCAAATACATTTAAGCCGAGCGCTTGAATGCCTGTTAGCATGGCATCGCCATGTAATTTGTGGCGCGCTACGCAGTTATCCACGCCTTCTTCAATTACTATACGGGCGCATTCTGAGGCGCAGTACAGCATGCTGGTGGCTTCGGTATGATGATTTAGGCGCTCCTCTCCCCAGTAATTCATGATCATACCTAAATCAAAGTAGTTTGAGCGTACAAAGGGCTCTGTGCCGTCGATATGATCGGCCGTGCGAATACCTGCCTCTACCTTTTTACGTTTTTGGATCCACTCGGCGCATTTGTCGCTCAGTGTCAATGGCGCTGACCCAGAAGGTCCGCCTAAACATTTTTGCAGGCCAACCGAAAGTGCATCGAGTTTCCATTCATCGACAGGAAGTTCGTTACCCACAATAGATGCGGTGGCATCACAATAAAATAGTACATCGTGCTTTTGGCAAATATCGCCAATATGCTCAAGAGGTTGGTTCATGGTGGTGGATGTATCGCCTTGTACCATAGCAAGTACATGGGGTTTTACATCAACAATGGCTTTTTCGATTTGTTCTGGCGTAAACACTTCGCCCCACGGTACGTCTATTGTGTGCACCTTTGCGCCAACGCGTTCTGCTATTTCAGCAAGTAGGTGACCAAAGCGCCCCATAATTGGTACTAGTACTTTATCGCCTGGGCGTAAAATTGAGCATAATACGGCTTCAATACCTGCGCGCGATGTGCCATCTATTAGCATGGTCCATTCGTTTTTAGTTTTAAAAATTTCGCGGTAACGCGCCATGGTTTCGTTCATAAAACCGGTCATTACTGGGTCGTATTGACCGATAAGCTGCGCCGACATAGCACGTAAAACAAGAGGATCTGCATTAATTGGACCTGGTCCCATTAATAAACGCTGTGGTGGGTTTAAGGTTTGAACTTGCGTGTTAATAAACATATTTTAGGCTCCCAGAGTCTGAATGAGCATGCGAATGCCAGTTATCATTAAGACAACGGCAAAAGCGCGTTTTAGTTGTTTTTGATCCAGCTTGCTACCAATTTTTACCCCAATAGGCGCAAATAAAATAGTCAGCGGAATAATAAGAAAAAAGGCAGGGAGGTTAACTAACCCCCACGTACCTAGGGGAGCATCGGTTGGCGTTGTGCCAATACTTAATAAGGTAATAACACCTGGTAGCGCAATCAATAAACCAAAAACGGCCGCAGTTCCTACTGCAACATGGGCGCGTACATTAAATGCGTTTAGCATAGGTACGCCAATAGTACCGCCACCTATGCCAATCATTACCGACAAACCACCTACAATACTTGCCATAACGCCTTGACCAAATTTACCTGGCAGTTGTTTTACAAGCGCGGGTGCACCGGCTCTAAATAACATGTTTAAACTGACTAAAATAGCAATGCAGGCAAACATGAGCACTAATGCGTTACCGCGAACGGTATGAGCAATAATACTACCGACTACCGCCATAACTAATATAAACGGTGCCCAGTATTTTATTAGCGCAAGGTCAATATTTCCTTTGCTATGATGCGATCGAATAGATGAAAGCGAAGTAGGTACTATGGTTGCAAGTGATGTGGCGGTGGCTATCATCATTGCCGACTCTGGGCTTACGCCAAAACCTTGCAGTAAAAAATACAGCACAGGTACGATTACAATACCGCCGCCTACACCAAAAAGTCCTGCTAAAATTCCGGCAAAAATTCCGGTTGCTATTAAGGCCGCTACTATTGGCCATTGGTTTATTATTTCTGACATTGTGTTCCTGCTGTAGTTACTGTTGCACGTCCATCTGAACGAGGATCTGTTGCAGCTTCAAGGCTTGTAGTTGTATCTAAAATAGCCCCAGCGTGCCCCATCATTTCGTTATTATTATCAACGCTTACCCAATCGTGGTCACGTTGATTTAATTCATGTTCTATATGAAAAACTAACTCTTTTTCAATTTTTAAATTTTTACTTGTATCGCCCCATGTGCGTCCAAGTAACCAACGAGGGTCGCTAATCGCTTGTTTTATTGATTTATTTCGCCATGCGTAGCCTGCAAAAACAGCGGCTTGGGTTTGTGGTTGCCCTTCACCGCCCATTGTTCCGTAAGCAAGTCGACGACCATCGCTAAACTTTGCCAGTGCTGGGTTAAGTGTATGAGCGGGCTTTTTATTTGGAGCAAGGGCGTTGGTATCTTGATTGTTTAAACTAAAGCTTAAACCACGGTTATTCCACACAAAGCCGCCTTCACTCATTAATATTCCGCTGCCAAATTCCCAGTAAATGCTTTGAATAAAGCTGACTAATTGCCCGTTTTTATCTCTGGCTGCCATCCACACAGTATCGCCAGGCTCTGCGTTAAATGGCCATTTTTTGGCTTTGGCCATATCAATATTGATAGCAAGTTCGCTTAAGCGATTATCGGTTAGTGCGTTTTTATAATCGTCTCCTAATGCTTCAGGGTCAGCCCAAAGGGTAGGGCGATGGGTAAAGCTTTGTTTAGTTGCCTCAACAATTAAATGTGTCCAGTCGGCATCGGTTTTAGCTAAATGCTTTAACTTATTTACGGCACCAATTATTTGTAGTGAATGCACGCCTTGTGTTGGCGCGGGTAAGTTGTAGCAATTAATACCACTGAGGTTTGCATTTAGCGCAGTAACTACCTCGGCTTTAGTATTTGCAATGTCACCTGCGGTAATTGAGCTGCCTGCTTTTGCTAAGTCGGCGGCAAATGAGTTGGCAAGTGCGCCTTCATAAAATGCGTTTAAGCCATGTTTTGCTAGGTATTCAAACGTTGCTGCAAGTTTAGGGTTTTTAAAATGTTGACCTGCTTGCAAGGGCTTGCCATTGGGTATGTAGAGGCTTTTAAACGCCTCATTGGTATTGTTAGCAGTGGCTAGTTTTTCGCAGCCTGCTTGCAAGCTTTTTGTAACTGTAAAGCCCTCGCGCGCAAGCTCAATAGCGGGTGCTAAAATTTGTGACAGTGGTAGTGCTGCGTGCTCATCTAGTTCAAGCGCCTTTTGCCAACCGCGAATTGTACCCGCTTGAGTCAGTGCGCTTAACCCGCCGCGCTCTGGTATTTGCGCGAGCGAGTTATAGGGCGTTGTATTAGTTGCTGCACGGCCGCAGGCGTCAATAGCGGTAGGCGTTTTTTGGTTTGGGTTATCGATAAGCCAAAAGCTGTCGCCACCAATTGAGTTCATATGTGGATATACAACGCTAATAGCAGCGGCAGCCGCTACCATAGCCTCGGTAGCTGTACCGCCTTGTTTTAGTATATTTATACCCGCTTCAGTGGCCGAAAAATGAGACGCGGTAAATGCAATGTTGTGTGTGGTCATGCCGGTGTGTCCTGTTTAAAGTGTGCAGCTAGGTGCTTAACGCAAGCAAGTAGGCTTTTATCGTTACCGTGGCTCATCATTAATGAAAAACCATACGGATGATCATTTGCTAAATCAGCCAGCGGTAAATGCACTTGCGCTGAGCCACTAAGCCCTGCAATTGCCGAAAGCGTAATAATTTGCATGCGTAAGGCGCTTGTGTCGGCGCCTAATTTAGGTGCGGTTGTGGGGGTGGTTGGCAAAAATAAACAGCTGTTTGTATTTAGGTTTTTAGCTATTAGTGTTTGCCATTGGGTTTGTACTTTTAGTGCTTCTTGTTCTTCTTGAACAGTTAGGGCAAGCGCCA
The DNA here is from genome assembly GCF_030408135.1 of Pseudoalteromonas sp. APC 3691. Classification (NCBI taxonomy): domain Bacteria; kingdom Pseudomonadati; phylum Pseudomonadota; class Gammaproteobacteria; order Alteromonadales; family Pseudoalteromonadaceae; genus Pseudoalteromonas; species Pseudoalteromonas sp. APC 3691. The sequence goes on from NZ_JASDCB010000064.1 coordinate 8,656, forward strand.
TATTAAAACGTGCCGCAATTGCTGGAGCAAACTGGGGAAGTTGCCCCGGCAATTGAAGCCAGTCTTTATGCGTTTTTGCGATTGCTCGCCCTTGCAGTACTCTAAAACTATCAGCAAGTTTATTTAATAAGCTGCTGTTAGGTAGTTCAAATTCTTTATGGTGCTTAAAATTAGGCTTGGTTTTTTCAAGCAATTGTTTAAGTGGGGCTTGTAAAACAGGGTCAACGAGTTCAAATAACGGCTCGCAAATAACTAAGGTATCAACGTTATTAATAGCTTGATTTGGTAGCAGTACATTACCTACATCGCTTAATAGCTCGGCGCTTTGGGTAAGCCAACCTATGGTATCAAAAGGCGGAGCCAACGGTATTAGGCCGTCTTTTTCAATCACGTTATGGCTTGGCCTTATGCCATATAAACCACAATAGCTGGCGGGTATTCTAATTGAGCCGCCGGTGTCGGTGCCTAAGCCAATATCAGCTAAGTTAGCAGCAACTGCAGCAGCAGACCCCATACTCGAACCACCGCAAGCATGCCCTTTTAATTTAGGATTTTGCGCAACGCCATAATGTATATTATTACCCTCTAAGCTATAAGCCAGCTCGTCAGTATGGGTAAAGCCTATAAAGTTACAACCAGCGGTCATGAGCTTATTAACCGAGCTTGCCGTATTTTGAGCCGGTTTAGCTGTTTTAAACCAGTGTGGGTTGCCTGCGCTGTTACGCTCGCCCTTTACTGCAAATACATCTTTTACAGCTAAGCGATTGTTTGCAAGCACTCCAGAGTGGTTTGTTTGCCACAGGGTAGGACCGTGATTGCAAAATATACCTTTGTTGTTTTTTTTATCACTCATTTGCAGCTCATTATTATAAAACTGACCAAGTACTTACTTATTAAGTTAAGAGTGATTAAAAAGCGGGCTGGTTATTATTATTATGAATACCAATTTTATTAAAAACATGATCATTTTATCGGATTAAATAGCGCACTCACTGCGTCATTTTCTTCGCGTTATAATAGATCACTAATTTAATGCAATTGCTAAGGCTCCGCTTTTTAATCGGTAGTTTTGATTTTATAGTGCTTAGACTAAGCAAGAGGAATGCCATAAATTAAAATCCTGTCCAACTGGTCAGGTTTTGTTGGGTTGTATGAGATTTGTAAATGTGGGCTGTAGAAATAGTGAAATTAAAATGAGCTAAAACAAACCAACTTGGTGCGCAGATGCACCAAGTTGGTCTCTATTTATATGGTTTTGAGTGCTAAATAAGGGGCGTTTTACTGATGATTAAACCGTTAATATCGGCGTAAACCCAATCGTTAGGTTCAATAGTAGTGCTAAGCATGGTAACAGCTTGGTTTTTATCACCAAAGCCGCGCTTTAAGGTACTACGCGGTGTAGAGCCTAGCGCCATTACAGGTAAGTTCATCGTGGCAAGTATTACTATATCTCGGCAACAGCCATTTATTATTACGCCTTCCCAGCCATTATTTAGGGCACGCTCAGCCATAATATCGCCTATAAACGCAAAGCGTTTGCTCGCAAACCCGTTTATAACCAATACTTTACCTTCACCATTTTCATGCAATATATCGGCGGCAAAAGAGTTGTCTTCTGGGCAGGTAACGGTAACTACTTTGCCATAAAACGTGGTTTTTTTACCAAAGTGATAAAGGCCGCTGTCTGCTACTTGCACGTTATCGCGATGATCGTCAAATAAATCGGGTGTAGTAAAGGATGTCATGGGTTAAGTCTCACTTTGCTCAGGTATTTTAAGACCAATACCTTTTAAAATTATGTGGGCAATTGATTGCGTAATTTGTGCCACATCGGTTTCGTCGTACTCTAATTTGTTCATTACGAGTAAAACCTCAGCCTGAAAGTCGGCGTAATATTGCGTGGTAGACCAAATAGTAAAGAGCAAATGGTAGGGATCAACCTTATCCATTTTATCAGCGTCCATCCATGCTTGAAGTACATCAACCTTTTGTTTAACCCAAGGGCGGGTATTGGTTCTAAAGTAGTTTTGTAAATAGGGTGCACCGCGCAGTATTTCACTGGCAAATAAGCGAGATTGCATTGGCTGATTTACGGCCAGTATTACTTTGCTTTTAATATAGTTATAAAGCACGGTAGCTGGATCGTCGTTAATTGTGACGTTATCGAGCCCTAAGTTCCAATTAGCTATTATGCGGTCAATCACAGACTCGTACAGACCATCCTTACTTTTAAAGTAATACAAAATATTAGCTTTTGGCACCTGCGCTTCTTTAGCAACCATGCTCATACTTGCTCCGTCGTAACCTAATTGCGAAAACAATTGCTCGGCGGCATCTAAAATTAGTTTTTGGTTTTTCTCGCGTGTGACTTCTTTTTTATTTGGCTTTATTTGTGTGGTCATTATAAAGTTTGCGTGTTTAACGTATTGATTGATTGTAGCTTTACTGACCAAAAGGTCAATTACTAAAAAGGGTGAATGCTAAAAACAAACGAGAGGTTTAAGCTATTAACTTTAGGGTCTGTTGAACTTTGCGGATTAAAATTTGTTCAAACTAGGGGCTATTTAATCGCGGCGCGAGATTTGTAACCTAGTGGGCTAAGTAAAAACCGAGCAACAAAGAGTAAGTAGCCCCTAGGAAGAACCCTTTGGGCAGCGCCTGTTTGGCATTAATGCTACGTTATCGCCCATTAATGGGGAATAACCACACTATATAGGCTCTGCCTTGCCTAAATACCAAACAGACTGCTGCAAATTTAACCTTGAAAGATCAACAGACCCTTATTGTTTAATTAAATAATTACTGTTAGTTTAGTTTCAAATTTACGAGTAGTACTTTAGGTTTAATATGGAGTTTTTAAGCAAAAATAAATACACGCTTTATGGAGTCGCGGCCATATTACTGTGGAGTTGCTTAGTTGCATTACTACGAGATATTTCTGAGTTGTTTAGCCCCATTGGTGGTGCGGCGGCTATGTATTCTGTCAGTGCGATATTTTTAATTTTGGTTATGGGAGTGCCCAAGTTTAGTGGTTTTTCGAAACGTTACTTGGTAATAGGTACTTTATTATTTGTATCGTACGAAATTTGCTTGGCGCTTTCTATTGGTATGGCAAACAGCCGTCATCAGGCAATGGAAATGGCGGTTATTAATTATTTATGGCCCACGCTGACTATATTGCTCTCTATTATTATTGGTCGTAAAAAAGTAAGTTACTGGGTTTACCCAAGCATGATCATTGCTTTTTTAGGCGTTGCTTGGTGTATTACGGGCGATCAAAAAATGTCGGTCGATACGCTTGTTACTAACTTTGCTGATAATCCTGCTACTTATTTAATGGCATTAGCTGCAGCGTTTATATGGGCTATTTATTGCGTAGTTACGCAAAAGCTGAGTAATGGTAAAAATGCTATTACGTTATTTTTTACTGTCACGGCAATGAGTTTGTGGGCGCAATATGGTTTTAGTAATGAAGCACCATTAACGTTTTCACTCAGCTCAAGCATAACGTTGCTATTAGCTGGTGTAGTAGTGGGGAGCGGTTATGCACTGTGGAATCAAGCTATTATTGGCGGTAACTTAATGCTTTTGGGAACACTTTCGTACTTTACACCGGTGTTTTCTACTATTATTTCGGCGTTGTATTTATCTATTAAGCTGAGTGCTTCGTTTTGGCAGGGGGTTGTACTGGTAACAGTGGGCTCGCTAATTTGCTACTTTGTAACGCGAGAAAAGCCTAAACAACCTCAAATAGCGTCTGCAACATAAGACTAATTTTATTAAAAATAAGCCCTATTATTTTAGGGCTTTTTGTTGCGTGCAGATTATTTTGCATTATTTACCTGCGCTAGTAACTCTATAACTTTTTGTTGACCAAATGTTTGTGCAAATTGCTCTGCTGTTTGACCGGCTTTGTTTTGATGCGCGTTGTCGCAATCAAGTGATACGAGTGTTTTAGCTATACTAAATTCACCTCTAAAAATAGCGGCCATTAGCGCCTAAGTGTAAAAGTGTGTTAACCGTGTTTTTATTACCATGGTAAGTAGCAATCATTAACGCGGTGTAGCCTTTATTGTTGTAGCTGTCGATAGGAATACCGGCATCTACAAATTGCTCTATTACAGCTGTGTCGTTTGTGCGTGCTGCGGCAAAGTAATAAGCAAATAAACTATCGTATTGAGTTTTTGCAGAATGTTGGGTTTCAGATTGCGTACTGGGTGTTTGTGTATCTGATGTATTTTGAGCGTAAACGCTACTGGTAAAGCTCAGAAATAGAGCGACTATAATTAATAAATTACGCATAACAATTGTCTCTTATAAAAGAGGAAGGGTTTATTCCTTCCTCATGATTGTGGTTTAAATAGCTATTTAGTTGGGACTAATTGCTTTTAACTAGTTGCTTATAAGTTAGCGGCTAGTTGTTTAACCATTTTAAGGTCGCCGTTTACAGCTTTAGTTAAGCGTGTACCGTACTCACTATCAGCTTTGTAAAAGTGGCTAAGCATTTTGTGTTTAACACTGCTGTTTTGCACTTTGCCTAAATCGCCTGCTAGGTTATTAATTAGGTTTGTACGTTCTTGCTTGCTAAAACCACGGTATATAACATCTGCTTGCGCGAAGTTTTGCTGCTTTTTAATCGCAGCTTGTTGTACAAAGCCTTTTAGCTCTGTGTTACTTCTACGTGCAATTGGGTTTTCAGCTACGTTTTCTTGGCTTGGCTGGTAGTTCACATTGCTTGTAGTGTTACCAATATTCATTGCGCCGTCTTGGTTGTAGTTAACCACTTCAACTTTTGCACGGTTAATTGGCAGTTGCTGGTGGTTAGCACCTAGGCGGTACATTTGTGTATCAGCGTAAGAAAACATACGACCTTGTAATAGTCTGTCTTCTGATGGCTCAATACCTGGAATAATGTTTGCCGGTGCCATTGCTACTTGTTCCGTAGATTGGAAGAAGTTAGTTGGCATACGGTTTAGGGTCATTGTTCCTACTTTAGTTTCTTTAATGTCTAACCACATTTATGTTGCATCTAACGGGTTGTAATCAAAGTCATCAAGCTGCGATGGATCAAGCGTTTTAATGTACAGATCCCATTTAGGGAAATTGCCTTTGCCAATTTCGCTGTAAAGGTCGCGTGTTAAGTGTTGGAAGTCTTGGCTTTGCACTTTAGCTACTTCTTTTGCGTCAAGGTTATCAATACCTTGTTGGCTTACCCAATGAAACTTAACGTATTTAACATCGCCCGATTTGTTAATCATTTTGTATGCATGTACACCCCAACCGTCCATTTTACGAAGACTTGCTGGTGTACCGTAGTCGCTGTAAACCCACGTTAGCATTTGTGTAGAACCTAGTTCGTGCGAGAAAAAGTCAAATACGCGGTTAGGATCTTGAATATTATCAACCGGAGATGGTTTTAAAGAGTGAACCATGTCTGGAAATTTAATCGCATCGCGAATAAAGAACACCGGTAAGTTGTTACCTACTAAATCCCAGTTACCTTGGTCTGTGTAAAACTTAGTTGCAAAGCCACGTGGGTCACGCAGTGTTTCTGGGCTGCCTTTTGAGTGAATTACCGATGAAAAACGAACAAATACGTCTGTTTCTTTACCAGCTTGTGCAAACGGTGCTGCAATTGTTAAATCGTCTAGCTCTTTTGATGCTACAAACACACCGTGTGCGCCGGTACCACGAGCATGCACAACACGCTCAGGAATACGCTCACGTGCAAAGCGTTGCAGTTTTTGAATTAGTTGCACGTCTTCTAGTAATACACTGCCACGTTCGCCAGCAGTAATTGAATTTTGGTTTTCGCCAACAGCTGCGCCGTTATCTTTAGTAAGAGTTGTTGCTGCGCTTGCCGGTAATGCCATTGCAAGTGCCAGTGCAGTTAGTGTTAATTTTGTTTTGTTTATTTTATTTGAGTATTCATTGTCGACCTCATCTATTTAAAAGTGCCGGCAGTGGTGCAGGCTGTTAATCTGTTAACGATAGTATTAATTTTATTAACTTCGGTAAAACTGATTAATTAGATTGATGTGATTTGTAAAACAGATGAGATGAATTTGCAGATACACTTTTTACATTAATGTAATTTTTTTACTACGACCTTAGTCGATATGCATATTAATAAAATTGATTAAATACAGAGGTTTTTAATTTTAATTGCGTGTATTTTCACCAAGCTGGTGCGTTTTATACTTACAACGTGTTGACATATCAATTCAATAAAGGGAGTATGCTCAATCGGTGGGCTTATGCTCATTATTGAGTTGCACTAAAAAGCTGCACAATATTAATCGCGCTTAACTCGTTATACTTAAATTAGCTAAACCAAACAGTTTTAATAAGGTGACAAGATGAATACTAACATTGAGCTAGTGATATTTGATTGTGATGGCGTTGTTATTGATAGCGAAATTTTAAGCGCACAAGTACTCATTAATATGCTTGTTGAAAAAGGCGTTGATATTGACCGTGCTTATGTACAGCAACACTTTTTAGGCTGCAATTTTAAAACAGTAAGCCAAAAAATAGCGGATGCATTTAATGTCACTCTTCCTGAAAGCTTTGAAGGTGACTACCGCGAAGCACTGTTAAACGAATTTGAAACAGGGCTAACCACGACTGACGGTATAAAAGACGTACTTAACAATTTAGCTGTGCCTATTTGTATAGCTACTAGCAGCAGCCCAGCACGCACCGCAAAAGCGTTGAGCGTAGTGAGTTTAAGTAAGTACTTTAGCGATACGGTTTTTACCAGCAGCGAAGTTAAGCGTGGCAAACCAGCACCCGATTTATTTTTACATGCAGCTAAACAAATGGGTGTAAAGCCAGAGCATTGTTTAGTGATTGAAGACAGTAAAGCCGGCGTAAATGCAGGAATTGACGCCAACATGCAAGTACTGCATTACAGCGGTGGGCAACATATGCAAGGCTCTGTTAATCATGTACACAGTGCTTACCCAAATGTTGATCATTTAACGCATTGGCAAGATTTTTTTAGTGCATACCCTGCACTTAAAAAGCAGTAAACACGCAGCTTTTTAAATACACCAAGTTTTAAACGCGATTTACTCGCCTTACACACTGACAGGCAAGCAAACGCAAAATATAAATGTAGATGGTTTTGCTTTACTAAAAATAAAACAAAACATGGCAAAACATCATGCGTTTATAAGCCAAATTATAAAAGGCGAAGTATTTAGGTATTAAGTACTTTGCTGTTAACAATAGGAAATACCATGGCAACGAGTCCACACACACAAACATTTAAAGATGTAAACGAAGAGCAACTTCCTGTTGCTAATAATAAGCTTCACGGCTGGAAACATTTTGCAGGGCTATATGCCGGCGAACATGTTGCGGCTACTGAATTTGTTATTGGCGCAACGTTTGTTGCATTAGGCGCTTCAACCATCGACATTCTATTGGGTTTATTAATAGGTAACCTGTTAGCAATGTGTTCTTGGTGGCTAATTACTGCACCCATTGCAGTAGAAACCCGCTTAAGTTTATATAACTACTTAAACAAAATTGCTGGTAACTCTATGACCAAGCTCTATAACTGGGCTAACGTGGTTATTTTTAGTGTTATATCGGCCGCTATGATCACGGTATCCTCCACCGCCGTGCGGTTTTTGTTTGATATACCTGCGCAACTTGATTGGTATCCAAATAGCTTTTGGTTTGTAGCCATTGTTTTAGCTGTTGGCTCTATTGTTGTGTTTGTTGCGATGTATGGCTTTTCTACGGTTGCTGACTTTTCGAAACTGTGCGCGCCGTGGCTATTTGTTATATTTATTGCAGGTTCGTTCGCGTTATTCCCTGAGCTTTCAAATCACGTATTAGGTTCTACCTATTTAACTAGCTTTAGCGACTTTATGACCATAGGCGACTCCTCCATATGGACGGGCACCAATGCCGATGGTGAAAAAGGCATTGGCCTATTAGAAGTGATTGGCTTTGCATGGGCTGCTAACTCAATTACTCACTTTGGTTTAATCGACATGGCTATTTTTAGATTTGCTAAACGCAAAAGCTATGGCTTGTTTTCTGGCGTGGGCATGTTTTTTGGTCATTACTTAGCGTGGATCTCTGCCGGTATTATGGGCGCAGGTGTTGCGGTATTACTTAAAACAACTATTTCATCACTTGATCCGGGCGATGTTGCATACCATGCATTAGGTTGGACTGGATTTGTTATTGTAATTATAGCGGGCTGGACTACAGCTAACGCAAACCTTTACCGCGCAGGTCTTGCTGCACAATCTATATTTGTAAATCAGTCACGTGAGCGTACAACCGCTATTGTAGGTGTTGTAACCGTGATTATTGCGTGTTTCCCGTTTGTATTTTCACAAATGCTTCCGCTACTTACTTACGCAGGCTTATTAGTTGTACCAGTAGGCGGCATTGTGTTTGCTGAGCATGTGTTATTTCCTAAAATTGGCCTAACACGTTACTGGGCTAAATATAAAAATATTACCCGCAGCGTACCGGCTATAGCATCTTGGGCGTTAGCACTTGTGTTTGGCTTTGGCTTAAACGCAATTGATGTAATGTCGTTTTACTACTTGTTTATTCCTACATGGATTTTCACCATTGTTGTTTACACGCTTTTAGCTAAAAAATACGGCGCTGGTGACGATTACACAAGAAATTGCAGCAGAAAAGCAAGAGCAACGTGATATTAAAGAATATCAAGCAGCTGAGGCTAAAGACATTCCAAAGCCTGTAATTGACAGCTCTGTATTTACAAAAGTACTTAACGCGGTTTCTACGGTTTCACTGGTTATTATTTTTATATTTGCCAGCCAAGTGATGTTTTTCAGTGAAACTATGAGTATGTACAGCGCTAATAAATCGCAATTCGAAATAGCCTGTTTTATTTGTACTGTTATTTATTTTGTTACTGCGTACTGGTCATTAAAGCGCCATAAAGTACTCAATACAGCATCGTAATTACTTATCGTAATACAGTATCGTAATTTATATTTTATTTTTGTTTAGTAAGGTCACACCATGACACAATACCAACACACTGACGCTCTAGTTACAGGGCTAAACCAACAGAGCTTGGCTCAATTACCAAGCCATGTTGATACACCAACCTACGACCGTAGCGCAGTTAAAGCCGGTATTGTACATATTGGTGTGGGCGGTTTTCATCGTGCTCACCAAGCAGTGTATGTCAACGAGCTTTTAAAAACTCCGGGCTCTGAGCAATGGGGTATATGTGGTGTTGGCCTTTTAGAGGGTAACCGTGGTCTGCGTGATATTTTAAAGCAGCAAGATTACCTTTACACGCTTACTGTTAGACACCCAGACGGTACAATAGATAACAAAGTAATTGGCTCAATGATCGACTTTTTGTTTGCTCCAGAGGACAAACAAGCGGTAATTAATAAGCTAGCGCACAGCGATACTAAAATTGTGTCGCTTACTATTACTGAAGGCGGTTACAACTTTAACCCTGCAACGGGCGAGTTTGATTACAGTAATCCAGATATTATTAACGACATTAATAACCCAAACTACCCAATTACAGCGTTTGGTTACATTACTGCTGCGTTAAAACTTCGTAAAGAGCAAGGCCTAGGCGCGTTTACAGTACAGTCGTGCGATAACATTCAGCACAACGGTAACGTAACACGCAAAATGCTTTTAGCCTTTGCTACAGAGCAAGACAAAGACCTAAGTGAGTGGATTGAGCAAAACGTATCGTTTCCAAATGCGATGGTTGACCGTATTACACCGGTATCTAAAAAGAGTGATATTGATTACGTGGTTGATGCATATGGTGTTAGCGACGAGTGGCCAATTACCTGTGAGTCGTTTACACAATGGGTAATAGAGGACACATTTAGTGACTCTCGTCCAAATTGGGATGTTGTTGGTGCTCAGTTTGTTACTGATGTAACGCCTTATGAAACCATGAAAATACGTTTACTTAATGCAGGGCATTCTGTACTTGGTTTATTAGGTTCAATCCATGGCTACGGCACTATTGACGAAACGGTATCGGATGAATTATTTGCCACATACCTACGTGCTTTTATGGATAAAGAAGTAACCCCAAACCTTGAACCACTTGAAGGCATTGACCTTGAAAGCTACAAAGATACGTTAATAGAGCGTTTTGCTAATCCTAATATTAAAGACAGCCTAGCGCGTATCTGTAGTGAAAGCTCAGCTAAACTGCCTAAGTTTTTAATTGCCACAATTAACGAAAACCTAGTACAAGGTCGAGATGTATCACTGGCAACGCTTGTTATTGCTACTTGGTGTTTGTACAGCGATAAAGGTTTAAGTGAAAACGGCGAGCAACTTGAAATTCAAGATGCTATGCACAAAGAGCTTAATTCTTACGCGCAAGAGACTCAAACTAGCCCGATTGCATTTTTAAAGTTAACGAGCTTGTTTGGTAAGCTTGAGCATAACGAAACGTTTACTGCTGAATATAAAAAGTCGATTGCTGCGTTGTATGCACCTAATAGTAAAATTAAAGCCATTATGCAGGCTGTACTTGATCAAAAGAGTAACTAATTATGAGCATTTTAATTAATCATAAATCAGGCGAAAACGTAAGTGTTAGCTGTTTTGGCGAAGTACTGTGGGATTGTTTTGATTCAGGTAAACGCTTAGGTGGCGCGCCACTTAACATGTGTGTGCGTATTAACTCACTTGGCATTAAAGCCGACATGATCAGCGCTGTTGGTAACGACGAGTTAGGCGCTGAGCTACTAGGCGAAATTACTAGCAAAGGCGTAAGCTGCGAATACATTGCTATTAATAGTGACAAAAAAACTAGCACGGTTGAGGTAACGCTCGACAGTGGTGGCTCTGCAAGTTATGAAATAGTGGCAGACTCTGCGTGGGATAATATAGCGCTTACCGATGAGTTACTTAGTAAAGTTAAAAGTAGCGATGTATTTGTATTCGGCAGCCTAATTGGGCGAAGCGAAGCGTCTTTAGCTACGTTAAATCAACTAGTTGATGTAGCAAACTTTAATGTATTTGACGTAAATCTACGTGCACCGCATTACAAGCTAGAAACACTTGTAGATTTAATGAATAAAGCAGACTTTATTAAGTTAAACGATGAAGAGCTATACGAAATAGCAAAAGCGATGGGTTGTAAGTTTCATTCGCTTGAACAAAATTTAGCGTTTATAGCACAGCAAACAAATACCGATTACTTATGTGTAACCAAAGGTAGCCACGGTGCTTTATTAACAATCAAAGGCGAGAATTTTTATAATTCAGGTTATTTAATTAGCGTAATTGACACTGTTGGCGCAGGGGATTCGTTTTTAGGTTCGTTAATTTATCAGCTTTGTAGCAACGACGACGCGCAATATGCCGTTGACTTTGCATGTGCCGTTGGAGCAATGGTCGCCGAAAGTTCTGGTGCAACACCTACTTTAACGCATCAACAAATTAGTGAGTTTATGAACCCACTTTAAAAAAACATTGTGTGTGAAAGCGGTTATACGTAAAAGTTTAACCGCTTTTTTTGTGCCTAAAATAAGACATAGGCGATAAGTGAGTGTTAAGTGCGCAGGTTGCGTAAATAGTGGCTTATATCGATTATTGTATTAGCTAAACGTCTTATTGTTTGAGGGTTAAAGCTTTGTTATCGTTCGTCGATTATTCACGGATTGAAAAGGCGGGGCGACACACAATGCGCTCTATAACTAAAATACAAAAAGAGAAACGTGCTTTATGATCATCTTTTTTATCTGCCTCACTATTTTAATACTGGGCTATAAGTTTTACAGCCCATTTGTTGAAAAACAAGCCGGTTTGGATTCAACTGCTGACACACCACAAAAACGCTTTAGCGAAGGTGTTGATTACGTAGCTATTCACCCTGTACGAGCATTTTTAATTCAGTTTTTAAACATTGCTGGCGTAGGTCCAATATTTGGCCCAATTTTAGGTGCTTTATACGGACCAGTTGCACTAGTATGGATTGTACTTGGTAATGTTTTAGGTGGAGCTGTACACGACTTCTTCTCAGGTGTAATGAGTATAAAAGAAGACGGTAAAAGCCTACCAGAAATCGCAGGCCATTATTACAACGTCGTATTTAAAGGCTTTATGCTTGTATTTACTGCCATGCTACTGTTTTTTGTAGGTGTAGTATTTATTATGAGCCCTGCAGGTTTGCTAAGTAACCTTGATTTTTTTGAAGGTACAATACTGGCAAACAACACCTTTTGGGTACTTGCTATTTTAGCGTATTACTTTTTAGCTACCTTGCTACCAATTGATAAAATTATCACTAAGTTTTACCCAATTTTTGGTGCGCTAATGATTGTAATGACAGTGGCAATTGCTATTTCATTACTTATTAATGCGCCGCACTTACCGGTACCAAGTGACTTTTTAGCTTACTTTGAAGCTGATCACGCACATGACTTTTTAGAGCCAAACCCAGATGGATTACCAACATGGCCATTGTTATTTATAACAATTACCTGTGGTGCTATTAGTGGTTTTCACTCTACTCAAGCGCCTATTATTGCGCGCTGTTTAACTAACGAAAAATACGTACGTCCAGTTTATTACGGCGCTATGATGTGTGAAGGTATTGTAGGTTGTGTATGGGCACTTGCTGGTATTGCAGCGTTCCCAGATGGTTACGCAGGCTTAAAAGCATTGCTTGACCAAGGTGGTCCAGGCTTAGTTGTTAACCATGTAGCTAACAGTTACTTAGGCGTATTTGGCGGTATAATGGCAATTATTGCAGTAGCCGTATTCCCAATTACTTCTGGTGATACAGCGTTCCGCTCATTACGTTTAACTGTTGTTGATGCGTTTAATATTCCACAAAGCTTACGTAATCGCTTACTAGTGGCGGTGCCTATACTTGCTATAGCGTACTTTATGACGAAGCTCGATTTCTCATTAATTTGGCGCTACTTTGCATTTTCAAACATGCTGCTTTCTACAAGCGTATTATGGCTTGCCACTAAGTACTTGTTTGACCGTGGTACATTCCATTGGATTGCCAGTGTTCCTGCTGTTATAGCAACAGCGGTAACGGTTTCTTATATTGGCACTGCAGCAATTGGTCTTAACTTATCAAGCGATTTAGGTAAACCTATTGGCGCTGTAGTAACAGTGATTGGCTTAATTGTTTTAGCAATTGTGCACTCTAAGCATAAAGTTAAACCAACAGCGGTTTAATAATCACATAAGTTATTTCAAGCATTAAAAAAGCGAGCTATTGATAATCAATAGCTCGCTTTTTTTGTGTACTAAATTTAGGTATTACTGAGTTGCAAGTTCAAAGTAACTATTATCGTCGAGCGTTTTGCTTATCATCATAGCGCCCTCAAGCAGGCTCACTGTTTGAATAGCTGCTTGAGCGGGGTTAGGCTCACCATTAGTTAAGTGTGCAGCGCTAAGCCATGTTAGATTTTGATTAAAAAAGCGTTTTACTTCAAGGCGTACTTTATCTGGAAGGCTATCGCTTTCGGCTCCTAGTAACCCACATAAACACATTTTTTTATCGGTTACTAATGCACGTCTAAAAAGCTGAGTGTACACATCAATAGGATTTTTACCGCTTGCTTTAAGCTCGCTTGGCTCGCCTAACGCAGCTAAAAAAGAATTAGTATATTGATGAGCAAGCTCAGCACCTAAATCGGCCTTAGTCGGAAAGTGATAGTGCACACTGGCGCTTTTAATTCCAACTTCGCTTGCGAGCTCTCTAAAACTAAAATTACTGTATCCGCCAAGGCGTACCTTGTTTTCAGCTGCTTTTAATAAAGCTTCTTTTTTACTCATTTTTAATATTTCCTATCTGCAGTAACACCAGTTTTATTAAAAACATGATCATTGTATCGCATTAAATAACACACTAACTGCGTTAAAAATTATTCATACAGAATAACTAGATGTCATGATTTTCGCCTCGTTATTGCGCTATTTTCTTAGCGCAACAATAGATCACTTATTTAATGCAATTGGTACAGCAAAATTATCGACCAGTAGGTAGTTATTTACAAGTGTTTTTACTTTTAAGCAACTCCATAATTTTATTATGAATTAAGTTAAATCCCATAAATCAGAAAAATTTAAACGTTGACTTAAATTTAGTTTAATATTATAAATTACCTATCGATAGATAGGTTCCGCCATTGGCTCACTTTTAAACAATAAAGATAGAGATTGCTATGAAAATTTATGATGTAGAAAACTTTCCAAACCCACTTCGTGTTCGTATCGCTTTAGCTGAAAAAAATGCCACTGCAAATGTTGAGTTTGTACCTGTTGATTTATTAAATGGTGAGCACAGAACAGAAGCCTTCTTAGCTAAAAATCCATTAGCAGGTGTGCCCGTATTAGAGCTAGATGACGGCACGTTTATATCAGAAAGTACCGCTATTACTGAGTATATTGATACCGCATTTGAAGGCCCATCTTTAATGGGTGAAACCGCAAAAGAGCGTGCAGTAATTAACATGATGCAAAAACGCGCAGAATCTATGGTGCTTGACGCTGTGGCAACTTACTTTCATCATGCAACTGATGGCTTAGGTCCAGAGCTTGAAACGTATCAAAATGTGGCTTGGGGTGAAAAACAAGGCGAAAAAGCACGCCAAGGGTTTAGCTATTTTAATGATGTACTAGCGCAATCGGCATTTGTTGCTGGTGAACAATTTAGTATTGCTGATATAACATTGTATGCTGGGCTGGTATTTGCTGGATTTGCACAAATAGCAATCCCGAATGAGTTAACTCATTTATTAGCATGGCAAGAAAAAGTAGCAAAACGCCCAAGTGTTGCGGCGTAATTAGTTTAAAGTTTAAGTGGAGTTACGGTTAGGAGCCAAATATGAAAATTGCTGCCGATTTTAGTAAACGAGTTGTTGTACACAGCGAAACGCTCCCGTGGGTTGCATCGCCAATGGCGGGCGTTGATAGACGAGCACTGGACCGTGTGGGCGACGAAGTTGCTCGCGCCACGACCATTGTTCGTTATGCACCAGGCAGTGAATTTTCGCCGCATGTACACACCGGCGGTGAGGAGTTTGTTGTACTTGAAGGGGTATTTCAAGATGAGCATGGTGACTTTCCGACAGGTTCTTATATCCGTAACCCACCGCAATCAAAGCACAAACCGGGGTCTGAAAATGGCTGCGTTATATTTGTAAAGTTATGGCAGTTTCAGCCTGATGATAGAACCCACGTGCGTTTACAAACGGACTTGATGCAAAGTACGGCGCACCCTAGTTTTAAAAATGTAGCTGTAACTCCTTTGTACAAAGACGACTTTGAAGAGGTAAGCTTGCTGCACTTTAAGCCCAACGCCAGCATGGTTATAAACGCAAAAGGTGGAGCAGAACTGCTAGTACTTGAAGGTTCATTTGATGAGCAAGCCGATACCTTTGTAAAAAACAGTTGGTTAAGAGTGCCTATTAATAGCTCCATTAACGTTAAGGCGGGAAGTAATGGCGCAAAAGTATGGCTTAAAACGGGCCATTTAACTGATGTAGAAAACCAGATATCTCGCGTACAAAATGCGTAAATCAGTCGTTTATTTGAGATTATTTATTGATTTAGTTCAGGACTAATTAATTTTAGAAGGTGTACTTTTACCGCTCAGCCTATTTAAGGAGAGCAGTAATGGTACACACAACACATGGTTTATCGATTGGTCTTGAACGTGCAGGAAGAGAGTTTTTTTTAAAACTTAAAGCCGTTGGTACGCTTACTCACGACGACTACAAAATAATTACCCCAATGATAAATTCAGCTCTTGGCGAAGTTAAGCATCCAGTCGTGAACGCCTTAATAGATGGTAGCGAACTTGAAGGTTGGGAACTACGCGCAGCGTGGGATGACTTAAAGTTAGGTGTTAAGCACTCTAAAGAATTTAAAAAAGTAGCTATTTACGGTAATAAAGAGTGGCAAGCTCGAATGGCAAAAATAGGTAACTGGTTTATATCGGGTGAGGTTCAATACTTTGAAAATGCTACCGCAGCCATAGATTGGCTAGACGAATAGCCTGGTTTAAAAACTTAAATTAAAGCACTCTTATAGAGTGCTTTTTTGTTTGCCCAGCGAAGCTGGCAAACCCGATAGGCTGAAAGATGCCTTATCACCCTGACTAAGGGGAAGATAATCTGAATGGCAAGGGCGTCACTGGCCAACGGTGGGGTCTGAAGCTAAAGTATCCCCAGAATTAGCCTTTACATATCAATGAACTAACAGTATTAAAAAATGTGGGTAGTGAGGGAACATTCATGGTGTTTTGTGATCTTATGAATCGCTTAAAAACAACAGAACTAAACA
>NZ_JASDCB010000065.1:0-24960 GCF_030408135.1 Pseudoalteromonas sp. APC 3691
AGGGATAGCCACGCGGTATGAAAAGCTTGAACGAAATTATCATTCAATGCTCGCTTTAGCATTTACTATGATGTGGCTACCAATGTGGGCTGATTGATATATGTACTACAAAGATCAACAGCCCCTAGTGTTTTTGTTAGGTTTTTAAAATATTAA
Organism: Pseudoalteromonas sp. APC 3691; assembly: GCF_030408135.1. Taxonomy (NCBI): domain Bacteria; kingdom Pseudomonadati; phylum Pseudomonadota; class Gammaproteobacteria; order Alteromonadales; family Pseudoalteromonadaceae; genus Pseudoalteromonas; species Pseudoalteromonas sp. APC 3691. The sequence continues at coordinate 157 of NZ_JASDCB010000065.1, forward strand.
TTAGAAGAAAATACTACTTAAAATTCATAAAATAAAAAAACTATTTATAAAGCAGGCGCCTGTAAGGTATTAAATATTAGCTGAAAGGCTATTTAAAGCTTATATTTACAGTATAGTTACATATTGATATTACATTAATTTGCTAATTTTAGGTCAACAACCCTAGTGCTAATTTACTCCTTAAGGTTTTTATATGTTTGGTATTTCTAAAAAAAACGCAAAAATTGAAGAAATGGAGCTTCAATTAATTCAAAAGCAGTCTGTTTTATCTGCAATTAATAAGCATGTGGCTTATATAGAGTTTACCCCTGAAGGAATAATATTAGACGCAAACCAGTTGTTTTTAAAAACTATTGGTTACAGTAAAGAGCAAATAATTGGTAAGCATCATCGTATGTTTTGCGAAAGTGAGTATGCAAGCTCAAACGAATACAGCAAGTTTTGGCAAGCATTAAAGGCAGGTGACTCTAAAGCAGGATCGTTTTTAAGATACAAAGCGAATGGTGATAAGCTTTGGCTTGAAGCAACTTACTTCCCGGTTGAAGAGCACGGCGTAGTTACTAAGGTTATTAAAATAGCCTCTGATATTACGGCTAGTTACATACAACGAAAGGCACAAGAAGCTATCGCTAGTGCACTTGATAAAGCATTAGCTACGATAGAGTTTACTCCTGAAGGAAATATTTTAAGCGCAAACCAAAACTTTTTAACAACAATCGGGTATAGCTTAAAAGATATTGTAGGTAAGCATCATAAAATGTTTTGTACTGAAGTATTTTATGAGAAAAATCCGCGCTTTTGGAATGAATTAGCGCAGGGGCAGTTTAAGTCAGGAAAATTTAAACGTATTGCCGCCGATGGTTCAGAAATTTGGCTAGAAGCTACTTATAATCCAATATTAGATAGCAAAGGTAGTGTAATTAAAATAATTAAGTTTGCATCAAATATTACCGATCGAATTAATAATAACAGTGCAGTAACTGAAGCTGCTGCAATAGCGTATAAATCGGCGGTAGCTACTGCGCAGACCGCTAAGAAAGGCTCTGAAATACTACAAAGCTCTGTTGCAAACTCCGATGCCATTGTAAGCCAAGTACTTAAGTCAGTTGATTTAATTAAAAATCTTAATGAACAATCAGCTGTTATAGGCTCCATTGTTTCTACAATTAGCAGCATTGCTGATCAAACTAATTTACTAGCACTAAATGCTGCTATTGAAGCTGCTCGTGCTGGTGAATACGGCCGTGGTTTTGCTGTAGTAGCTGATGAAGTAAGACAACTTGCAGCCAGTACGAGTAGTTCAACTAATGAAATAGCGACCGTTGTTAAAAATAACCAAGAGCTCACTAATGATATATCAAGGCAAATTACGTCGGTTTCAGACTCTTCAGAGCAAGGCCGGGAGCTTATTGCGAATGTATCTGAGGTCATTAAAGAGATTGAACGCGGAGCAGATATTGTTTCTCAAACGGTCGCTAAGTTAAATACTTAATTTATTATATGACCTTTTAGATTAAACACACCTAACAACATTCTTAATTGATAAAGTGCGACAATATGTCGCGCTTTTGCTTTTGCAGTTCACACTATAATTACGCCAATTATTACAGTGGCATAAATTAACAATGGTTTATAAAAGCAAAACTCAAAAAACTTACTTACTTTCCCCTGTCGCACTTTTTATTAGCGGTGTGCTATCTCCTTTTGCATTTGCCGACGATACGCCTTTAGAAGTAATTGAAGTACACGGACATGCTCAAAATAAGCATTTAGCACTTGGTTCGTCAGAATCGTTATTAAGTGATTTAGGTGTCGACTTTTCAGCTGCGGGCGGCGTATCTAACCTCCCTATTTTAAATGGTTTAATGGGCGACAGAGTTAAAGTGTTAATTGATGGCGCAGATGTTACCGCTGCATGCGCTAATCACATGAACCCGCCACTGTCGTATATCTCGGCTAATCAAATTACGTCTTACAATGTGGTTGCAGGCGTGTCGCCAGTGAGTGCGGGCGGCGATAATATTGCTGGCGTAATAAGCGTTAATTCTATTTCACCACAGTATAGCGATAGCAATGAATTAGGTTGGCACTCAGGTTATGTATCAGCAAAGTACAGTAGCGTTGATAACGGACGTAAACTTGGCGTTGGTGCACGTTTAGCAACCGACAAGTTTAGCCTTAATTATCAGGGTTCGTTTAGTGACGCAGATAGTTATGAAGACGGTAACGGCGATGTAGTATTAGATACATTGTATCGAGCACAAAATCATAGTTTAACCGCAGCTATGCGCGATGATAAACAGCAATTAATGATAAAGCTAACATATCAAAAAATCCCGTATCAGGGATTTGCAAATCAGTATATGGATATGACCGATAACACCAGTTACGGTGCAATAGCTCAATACAAACGATCTTTTGATAACAGTGAGCTTGAAGGGCAAGTTAACTGGCACAGTGTAAAGCACGAAATGGGTTTTTTCAGTGAAGAAAAAACAGGCATGATGCGAATGAAAACCGATGCACAAGATATAAGTACGCAGCTTAAGTGGCGTATCGCGCTTAATAAAAGCAGCAGTATTTTACTCGCTCAAGAATATTACAATTACAGCATTGATGATTGGTGGCCAGGTATCGAAGGCTCAACCATGATGGGACCAAACGATTACGTAAATATAAATAACGGCAAACGAGAGCGCATAACGGCATTTGCTGAATACGAGAGCCAAATAAATACAAAACTGTGGTTAAACGCAGGCGTGCGTATTGAAAGTGTTAATACCCAAGTAGGTGAGGTTCAGCCTTACAACGATGGTATGAGCATGATGGATATGGACGATATGAGCGACATGGATAGTATGGAAACCATGACCATGAGCGATACGTCTACAGATAATAGCATTGCTGCACAGAACTTTAATGCTGGCGACAGAGATAAAACCGACACTGTAGTTGACGCTAATTTATTAATTAACTACCAAATAACAAATAATGATGAGCTACAATTTGGCCTTGCCCGCAAAAACCGCGCCCCTAATTTATATGATCGATACAGTTGGGGTGTAAGTACTATGGCAACCACCATGATTGGTTGGTATGGCGATGGTAATGGTTATATTGGTAACCCTGATTTAGACGTTGAAACAGCGCATACAATAAGTGCTACTTATATTAAATCGGCTAAAGATGATGGTTGGCGATTAAGCACCAATGTTTGGTATACAGATGTGAGTGACTATATTGATGCTGATAGTGTAAGAAGCTTCAATAGTTATGACTTGGACAATACTGCGCGTAACATTTTTCAGTTTACTAATGTAGATGCGACTTTGTATGGTGCAAAAATAGAGTTAACAGCCAATATTTATGAATCTAAAAATTTAGGCAACTGGCAGCTACACGCTAATGTTACTAATACCAGAGGTAAGCGCGACGATACTAACCAACCGCTTTACCAAATTAAACCACTGGAAACCCAGCTAAGTATTAGTCAGCAAATGGGTCGGTTTGAAAACGCATTATCTTGGCAGTGGGTCGATAATAAAAGCCGTGTAGATAATAATCGTTTTGAAAACCAAACAGACAGCTACAGCTTGGTTAATTTAAGCTCTAAAGCCACATGGGATTCATTAACGCTAAGCGCAGAAGTGAGTAACGTGTTTGATGAGTACTACCAACTCCCACTAGGCGGCGTAAGTATTGCAGCACTTAAACAAGATAGCAGCAACGGGTTTGAACAACTTGCTGGGCAGGGTCGTTCATTTAATGTAAGCATTAGTTACGCGTTTTAACTAAATTAAATTTTAAAATAAAGTAAAAGCCATAACTGTGTTATGGCTTTTTTCATACGCTTTAATATGTAAGCCGTAAACTTATTTTTATGAAATATTTGTACGCAAAAAGCGTTCTATTAAGCACGCTTGTACTAATTTTACAGCGTTATTTTAAGGCAATGCAGTAAAAAGCAGTAACTTGTTCATCACCCAATGATTAGGAAATACAGTGTTTAAGCAATTTAAAAATAAAGTGATGGGTGCGCCAACAGCTATGGCTGGTTTAGCTTTGGGTATTGCCAGTATGGGGTGGACATGGGAAAACGTTTTTAACTTAAATAATCACGGGCAATTTTTGGGAGCGCTACTCGCCTCTGTATTAATTTTACTTTTAGCAGCCAAGTTTTTACTGCACCCTCATTTATTAAAAGCCGATTTAGCACACCCAGTTGCAGGAAGTGTGATCCCTACATTTGCAATGGCTAATCTTGTTATTTCAAACTCAATTGGGCAATTTAACCCATTAGCTGGTGATACTATGTGGGTTTTAGCTTTTGTGCTGCATCTCACATTTTTGGTGAGCTTTTTATACCAGCGAGCAAAAAAGTTTAACTTTGAGGATATGGCGCCCAGCTGGTTTGTGCCACCAGTAGGGATAATTATTGCAGATGTTACTTTTTCGGGAAATCCGACATTAGCGTGGTTAGCTTATAGTGCGCTGGTTATTGGTATATCAACGTACGCGATAATGCTGCCAATTATGTTTTATCGTTTTTTATTAGCATTAAAAAGTGACTACGAAATACAGCCAACACTTGCCATTTTAGCTGCGCCTGCCAGTTTAACATTAGCGGGGTATTTTCATATTGTAGCTAATCCGTCACTTATTATAGTGGGGGCATTATTTATATTAGCGATAATAAAAACACTGATTGTTTACGTGTTATTTATAAAGTTATTAAGCAGACCTTTTACACCGAGCTACGCTGCTTTTACATTTCCGATGGTTATTGGGGCAACTGCATTATTTAAAATGGCTGATTGGATGCAAAGTATAAACCTCGCAATGCCATATGTAGATACAGTTAATTACTTAGCTACGTTTGAACTTATAGTTGCCACGGCAGTGGTATGTTATGTAAGTGGTCGGTACTTTTGCCACTTTAAATTATCAAAGCAACAGGTAACGTAAAGCTACTCTTGGATTACCTGTGGCTCATTACTTTCTTGTTCAGCTAGTTTTTCGCGCTCAGCTTTTGATACATAAGACGGTTTGTTGCTTTTATGCAATTTAGCGTTAGTGCGTTTATCTTTTTTTTGAAATTTAGTGACGATTTTTTTTCGACGGTTCACAATTAAAGACCCTGTTAATGTTAAGTCGCGGATTATACAGTCATCCTCATAAAAGCTGCTATATAAATATTTACCTTAAGTTACCTGTGTGCCTGCCACAAATTGCTATATGTAAGCCTCCCATAGCGTTATAATTACCACTCTTAGTCATTAATTAAATGGGAATTGTTTTGAAAAAGTTAGCTTTAGCCAGTATTGCTTTATTTGCGTTTGGTGCTCATGCGCAGTTAAACAAAAATATTGATAGCGTTGCCGATTACGCAGTAAATACCTACAAAAATGCTCAAATACACACACTAACTAACTTAGTGGCTTTTCCAACCGTTAATAAAAACGACATTAGCGCTCCTCAAAATCCCGATTTTATTGGCTTTAAAGCACTTTTAAAAATGAAAGCCGCAGAGCTTGGTTTCGACTATCAAGATTTAGGCTACACCGTATTAATTGGTATGGGCGAGCAAAGCGAAAAAGTAACGGTAGTAACCCATGGCGACGTGCAACCTGCTAATGCTAGCAAATGGAAACAAAGCCCTTTTATTATTGATACGTCTGAACCGGGTAAATTAGTTGGTCGTGGTACTGAGGATGATAAAGGTGCAATAGCGACAGCGCTTTACGCCATGAAGGCAATTAAAGATAAAGGCATAACGCTTAATAACCGTATTGAGCTGATGATTTATCTTGCTGAGGAATCTGATTGGGAACCGCTTACTAAATTCATGAAAATGTATGAGCAACCAAAATATGCAGTAACGATTGATGCATCATACCCTGTAGTGGTTGCCGAGAAAGGCTGGAGCTTAATTGCACCTACTTTTAATGCAACATCACCACAAACGGGTTTATATGTAAAGGATGTAACTGGCGGTGCGTTTAGAAGCCAAATTCCAGAAGACGCCAGCTTAGTGCTTCACAATGCAGACGCGGCACTTATTAATACATTAAAAGCAAAAGCTAAAACATTAAATAAAGTTGAATTTAACTTTAGTGAAAAAAGTAATGGTTTAGCAATAAGCGTTAAAGGTATGTCGGCGCATTCATCTGAGCCGGAGTCGGGTATAAATGCTATTGCTTATTTAGCTGAGTTATTTAAAGGTGTGAAGCTTGAAAATAACAGTGACGGCGAGCTAATCGACTTTGTGAATCAGTTAATTGGTTTAGACATTCACGGTAAACAATTTGGCGAAATAGCTTACAAGCACGACTTTATGGGCCCAATGACAGTGGCACCAACCGTTATTGAGCGCGATGCTAATGCGCTAACACTTGCTGTAAATGCACGTCGCCCAATGGGTAAAGACGAAGCTGTATTACAAAAGCAAATTGATGATGCACTCGCTAATTGGCAAGCTACTAACAATGTAACACTTGCTAACATAGAAACAATTATTGGCACACCGATGCTACTTGATGGCGCGCCACATGCGCAAAAGCTGCTTGATATTTTCAAGCATTTTACGGGCGACGAAAAAGCTGACTTTGTATCAATAGGTGGTGGCACTAACGCAAAGCTGTTTGATAATGCTGTATCGTTTGGCCCTTCAATGCCGGGTAAGCGCTACACAGGTCATTCAGAGCATGAATTTATGACACTTGAGCAACTTGAACTGAATTTACGTATGTACACAGCAATGATGATAGAGCTTGGTAATATGTAGTTATAGTTGTTTAGTAAAAGCCGCCTTGGTTAACTGAGCAGACCCAGCAAGGCGGCTTTTTTGTGTTTATTAAAACTGGGCTACAAAGCTAAGATTGTATATATCATAGTTATCATTATCAGTGTAATTAGCTGTGAAGTAGTAGCTATCATTAATAAAGTACTTACCTTCAATAACTAAATCAGAGTCGTTTGAGCCAATACCGACTGCAACATGTTTATTGAAGTAATAGTTTGCGAGCACATTAAAAACTGAGTCGTCGCCAACATCTAGATAGTCAACATTTACAGCAAAATAGCTGTCATCATAAAGATGGGCAAAGTAACGTGATGATAGGTCCCACGACTCTGTTTCATCATCTGTTTCAACAGTAAAACCAATGTAGTCGGTGTCGTTAATTTCATGATTATACTGAGCTTTAAACAAATAAACTGTATCGCTATATTCATAATCTAACATACGTACAGATACTTTTAGTGAATCAGCAAATAAGTAACCTAAACCTAGTGAATAGTTGTCGGCATCACCAATATTGGGTAGTTCAAAAGTTGCAAAAGCATTGCCGTAAAAGCCTTCTCCAAAAATACCTTTTCCACTATAACCATCTGAATTAAAATAATTTAAGCCTATATTGCTATCTGTATCCAAGTAGCCAAAATCATCCCAAACACCAGGGTTTTGCTGCTTCTCAAAGTAATAGTGAGTTGATAGCCCATACACATCATCGCTGTAATAATCAGAATCAATTTTTGCGTAGTTTATAGAGTTAAACCATTGTTTTGATTCTGACTGCTCAGCGTTTACAGACGCTGTGCAGCTAAGTGTGAGTAAAGTGAGTGGCATTAAAAAGCGCATAAGTATCCCTTCTTATAATTGAGTAAACTTGTTACTAGAATGGGTGTTATATTAATGTAGTTTTATAAGGCAATTAAATGATTGTAATAAAGTGTTTGCATATTGTAGGTTTTCCTAATTAAAAACGTAGGTTACCTCAGGCAAGTTTTCGAAGCTTGGTTTGGCAAATAAATACCCTTGCATAAGCTCAACACCTGCGTTTTTAAGCCATGTATATTCTTGTACTGTTTCAATGCCTTCAGCTAGTGCGGTTATGTTTAAATCGCGAAACATATTTAAGCAATGAGTTACTATTAGTTGGCGTTTTTTGTCGTTGTTAATATCGCGTATGAGCGCCATATCCAGCTTGATAATATCTGTTTGAAAGTCAGCCAGTAGATTTAAACCAGAATAACCTGCACCAAAGTCATCAGTGGCGGTTTTAAATCCGAGAGACTGGTAGTAATCAACAACGCGTTTAATGTGTGCGGTGTCTTCTATTTTTTCTACTTCAGTAAATTCAAACATAATATTTTGAATAGGAAAGTTATACTTTTTTGCAGCTTCTAGTGTGGTGCGTATACATCGTTCTGGTTTATAAATAGCATTAGGTAAAAAATTAATACTTAGCATTGATGTTATGCCTAACTTTGAAGCTAGTTGAATGGCTTTAATACGGCAAAGCTGATCAAATGCATAGCGGTTGTCTTCATTCACTTTTGAAATAATTGAATAGGCAGACTCGCCATTTAAACCTCTAACCAGCGCTTCATAGCCGTAAATGAGATTAGTTTTACAGTTTATAATCGGTTGAAAAGCCATAGAAAAATCAAATTCGAGATCGTTAGCGTCAGCACAGTTACTACACGTCACTTTTTCGCAATCTTTTGATTTTTCGCTCATTTAGCTCATCCTCTTATGCATATTTGTTTAGGTTAGTTGAGATTAGATTCTAACACAAATAGATTAAAGTATTGTTTTTTATGTTTTTATACGTAATAAATAACTATGTAATTAAATGAAAAATAATGACTAATGTCAGATCACTTAGTGACATTTGGCAGGTGTGTACGTTGCTTATTAAAACAATAATAGCGACATACATTACTTGGAGAATATAAATGAGCAATACAATTACAATAGGCAAAAAAATTAAAGCATATTTACTTATTTTAACTTTGCTAAGCGTTATAAATTTACTAACTTCGCCTAGTTATATCTGGGTAATATGGCCAGCGCTTGGGATGGGAATTGGGCTAGTAGTAAGTGCTTTGAGTAGGAATAAACCTAGAGATACTTCTTTATAATAAAAAAGCCAAGTAAATATTTACTTGGCTTGTTTAGTAAGGGGCTGTCTAAATAGTTAAGTCTAAATAGTTAAAATGCTGATTGAAGTATCGCATCTAGTGATATTTCAGTATTTAAGAGCTTGGAAATAGGGCAGTTCTTTTTGGTTTGCTCGCATAAGGCTTGGAACTGCTCATTTTGAATATCATCAATACGCGCTTTTACTTCAAGGGCAATATGCGTCACCGAAAAACCATCATCTACTTCATCAAGGCTTACAGTGGCTTTAGTATCAATTTTATCTGCGGTAAAGCCTGCATCACCTAATGCAAGTGAAAGCGCCATACTAAAACATGCACTGTGCGCTGCACCTACTAATTCTTCAGGGTTTGAGCCTGCCTCATCTTCAAAGCGGGTATTAAAACCATATGGTTGTTTATTAAGCGCGCCACTTTGAGTTGATATGCTACCTTTGCCTGTTTTAATGTCGCCAGACCATGTTGAACTTGCCGTTTTTTTAATCGTCATCATCTTCTCCTTGCTTGAGTGTAAGCTTTTCAGGTTATCTAAGCCTTATTTACAAAATAAGCTTATATAAAGCCTTAAAAGCACTAATTACTGATGATGCTGCAAAATAGACGCCAGTTAATTATTACTCTTATTTATTACGCCTGCAGCGCTCTGAACAGAAAATAACGTTATCCCAGTCGCGCTGCCATTTTTTACGCCATGTAAAAGGTTTATTACAAATAGGACATATTTTTTGAGGTAAGTTTAGTTTTTTGTGTGCCATGCTTACTTAGCCTTACTATTACTTTTAGTATCCGTTTTACTTTTTGTTCGAGTAACTTTTTGAGTACCCCCAACGTGCTTTTTAAGAATCCTCCCTATGGCACGTTTAACATCGGCTCGCTCACGGTATTGCCATAAGCGTTCGCGTGCTTCTTTTGAGGCCGCTGTTAAATCAAGCATGGGTTCAGGGTAATCCTCCCCTAACTTAAAGTCGTTAAAGAGTGCTTCCATTGGAGTTTGCTCCCAAGGCTGATGTAAATATTCAATAGGGAGTTTTTCAAGCTCGGGGCACCACTTTTTAATGAACGAACCTGTTGGGTCTTGATCTTCTGATTGTTTAATTGGGTTGTAGTGCCTGATGGTGTTAATGCCTGTTACCGAGGCTTGCATTTGAATTTGCGGATAGTGAATTCCGGGCTCAAAATCTAAAAAGTAATTAGCGAGAGGAAAGCTTGCTTGCTGCCAGCTTATATTTAAATGATGCGTTACAAAGCTTACAAGCATGGCGCGCATTCTAAAGTTTATATAGCCGGTGGCTTTTAAGCAGCGCATGCAAGCGTCAATAATGGGAATACCTGTTTGACCTTGCGCCCAGCGTTCAATATCGTTTTTAACATGTTCATCATCGCGATACGGAAATACATGGTAGCCTGGATTAAGGGCTAAAAATTCCATAGAGCACTCGCTCTCAAACTTTTGCATAAAATGGCAGTGCCAATGCAAGCGCGATACAAACGCTGCTAGTGGGCGTTTCCAGCCTCTTTTATCAGGGTGTTTTGAATGATATTCATCAATGGCCATTTGATACACTTGCCTAAGGCTAATGTTCCCCCATGCTAGATAGGGCGAAAGCCGAGAGCAGTGGGTTTGGCTTAAACTTGGGCTCGATATTCCTTTTTGATAACCTTTACCGCGCTCGGCAAAAAAGCTCTGCATTACAGTTCGCGCATGCAGTGGGCCACCTTGTTGAAAGTTGTCATGATCTTGAGTGTAAGCGCTTGGCAGCTCAGGCGCTTGATAGTTATTAAGGGTAATTGTTTTTATACTCTTCCAATTAGGAACAGCAATAGGTGCTTGCATTGTTTGCTGCCAGCGTTCGTTCCAATTATTACGATTTTTTTTGCCGCGAATAACAGCGCCTGTTTGTGATTCTTGCCAATTAATGTGGTTATGCTGGCACCATGCTTTTATTGCCTTATCGCGCTCAAAGGTGTTGTTTAAGCCTATTTCTTGATGGCTAAAAATATTAACTATTTCAAACTGCATCTTTAACGATTCAAGTAAATCGTTCATATTTAAATTAAATATATAAACACAGGCGTTAAAACGCGCTAGCTGATTATTTAACTCAACTATTGATTGATACACAAAGCGCCAGTGCCGCTCATTGTAGTGTGCATCTTCGAGCAGTAATGGCTCAAAGTTATAAAGTAACAGGGTCGGTAAGCCATTACTAAATGCATTTTTTAATGGTTGATGATCGCTAAGACGTAAATCACGTTTAAACCACACGATGTTTATTTTTTCTTTCATACTGGCAATATTAAAACCGTGGCATTATAAATAATAAGACAAAACCAATACGTATTAAATGTAAAAGAAGACTAGTGTAAAAACGATTTTGATATAGGCAACTCATGTTAAGGTGATACTAAAATGAGTCGCCAATAAAAGAAGTATTATAAATAGGGAGAATTACCGTGATACTTAAGCAATTTTGGCACTTGCAGTCATGTGAGAGTACACCTATTAAAGCTTCACCAATTGCAACTACTTCCATTATCTTTTCCTAAAACTTGCGGGGGTATCGCTTTGTATGACGATACCCTCAGTTAGGGTAAAATTAAAAACGCTTACCAATAGTAAAGCTAAAGACACGAGATATGACAACGCGCGCATTAAATATAATTGATTGATCTGCTACCGTTTCACCTGAGTGAAACTTCCCTCTGATAAGTTTCCTGAGTTATTTAGGTTTTTAACATCGACACGAAGATTTAAGGGTACTCGCCGAGATATCATGGTATGTAGGTAGGGCATCAAAGGCTCCAAACGTTGCTACTGTTTTGGCTCCGCACTTAGTAGCAAAGTCGATAGCCTTTGAAACGTTAGTAAAGTTACTTGCCCAGTCAGTAAATTCTGTTTTATTACTCACTAGCGAAGATATTTGATATAAAAAACCACCTACAAACGCATCGCCTGCAGCTGTGGTATCCACAACATATGCCTGAGGGCAAGGATAAGTACCACTAAATGAGCTAGATGAAAAAGTAATAGGCTCGCCACCATCGGTCATTAAAACTAAAGCTACGCCACTATCTACCCAACTTCTAATGGTGGTATCAATATGCTCTATTCCATAAAGCGAGATCAGCTCATCTTTACTCGCTTTAATAACATCAACTGTTTTAGCAACATCCTCAATAACAGATTTAGCTGTGAGTGGTTCATCCCAGAAGGCTGAACGAAAGTTAATGTCAAAGCATGTAACCGAGCCTGATTCTTTAAAGTGTTTTAGCGCATGTAAGGTTGTATTTAATACTAAAGGTTTTGCAAAAGAGCCTGAACAAAAACTCACAATTTTAGGTGTTGAAAATAAAGAGGGCTCTAAATCGGTTATTTGTAAATCGTAATGTGCAGCATCTTTATCGTAAAATTCAAATGTACGTTCACCGTTTTCATCCAACGATACGAACGCGAGTGCCGTCTTCCCTTTTTTTGAAAAGCCAACATAAGATGTGTTTACATTATACATTTTGAGTGCATTTATTAAAAAGCGACCAAATTTATCATTGCCTACTTTACCAAGCAAATAACTTGAACCACCAAGCTTTGCTACGGCTACAGCAACATTAGCGGGTGCGCCTCCGGCAAACTGTGTGAAGTCTAGTTCGCTATTTGATGCCTTATTGTGCATGCAGTCATGTGAGAGTATATCTATTAAAGCTTCACCAATTGCAACTACTTCCATTATATTTTCCTAAAAATTGCGAGGGTATCGCTTTGCATGAAGATACCCTAGATTAGAGTAAAATTAAAAACGCTTACCAATAGTAAGGCTAAAGGTACGAGGTAAGACAACGCGCGCATTAAATGTAGTTGCTTGACCTGCTACCGTCTCACCTGCGCGAGGATCTCCCTCTGATAAGCCTTCTGAGTTATTTAGGTTTTTAACATCGGCACGAAGGTAATAACCGTCTTCGTTTTCAAGGGATAAACCAAGGTTTAACATGCCATACATAGGCAGTTCTGCTGTGTTGGCGTCGTCGGCATAACGTTTACCGCTCCAAGAGTAGCTACCATGAATAGCTGCCATACCCCACGAAAAATCTTCAAACTGATAGCTACTAGTTAATTGGCCAAAGTGCTTAGGCACACGTACAGGTAAGTTGCCGTTTATATCAATAGAGGCAGAGCTTCTATTAGCATCCAAGTATTGCGCCGCTGGTGTGTTTACAAATTCGGGTGATTGGTACGTTGCAGATACACCAATGCGCCAGTCTTGGGTGATTTGCAGGTTAAATTCGGCTTCTACACCTAAGGTTTCTGTGTTTCTAAAGGCTTGACGTTGCACTACTTGACCATTTTCAACAGTAGGTACATTAAAGAATAAATCATCCGCAGCGGCGAAGTAACCGGTTACAAATGCTGCGACATCACCTTCGTTATATTTAATGCCCACTTCGGCCATTACCGTTGAAGCTGGTTGTGTTTCGCGTCTCTCAGAGTTATTAAATTGATTAATTTCCTCTTGACTAGTTAGGTTGGTAATCGCCATGTATTTATCTACATCAGGCATACGAAAACCATCTGCATATCGAGTGAATACCGCTAAGTCGTCGTTAAATTTGTAGTTAGCTGCAACTGTCCATGCCATTTCGTTGTATTCAACATCAAAGTTTCGGTAAGTCCCATCACCAAAGGGCAGGGTAATATTCCCATTGACGGTATCAGTATCGCTGGCAAAACTGTCAATTGTGTAATTAGCTTGGTTTTGCGCTTCCCCATCTGCTTTGAGGGTTTCGTACCTTAGGCCCAGATTAAACGACACATCTTCAAGCTCGTATTCAAAGTCAGCAAATGGCGCAAGGGTATTTTCACTATAAACAATATCGGCAAAACCATGTGATCCAGACTGAATACCTTTGTAAGTACCGCTGGCAATGTCAACACCTTGTGCATCTGTAAATACAACATCTAAGCGCTGCGGCAGGGGCTCTACTGATTGCAGTGTATTAATTCGATAGTCGGTAACATGGCCATTAATATTAGAGAAGAATAAGCCAAAATTAGCATAAAGAGTCCCTTCGCCTACATCATCAAAGGTGTAGTTGAATCTGGTTTCGTTTTGAAAGTTGTCGCCTTCAAAACGTCTATGCCAAAAGCCTGCGTTTATTCCGTATCCATTGGTGTTGTAGGTATTTACGTTGCTTGAATCAGCCAATACAAAGCCGTTTCCTGCATCGCGTATATCGTAACTTAGGTTACCATCAACCATGGCACCTGCAAGGAAATCAGTATTTGCAGCATATATAGCTTGTGCTTTACTAGCTAACGATTCGGCGTTACCTACGTTAATGATGCCGGTAAAGGTTGTTAGCATATCGGTATAACGCATTTGATTTGAAAAGACTAAGTTTTCGTTGATTTCAATTTCGGTTGTATTGCCAAAGTAGGTCACATTAGCGTAGTTACCATCTGCAATATCCAAATCAATGTCGCCGCTTGGGGTGTTATTAAGAGTTAATAAACGCGCACCTGCTGAGTTACCGGTGGTGCCATCTCTGATATCCATCCCGCCTGGGATTGTTTTAGCATTGGTGGTTGAGCCTATTAATGGCTGAGGAATAAAAAAGAATGATCTATCGTTTTGTTTATTAAACTCAAAGCGGGTAAAGCCGCTGCCATCTTTAAAAAAGTGCTTAATATTGCCATTAAGTTCACCACCTTGGTTAGCTGTATACCCCGGATCGCGTGCGGAGTCATCCTTGCGATACCAAGCGCCAACTGCATAGGTTGTCTGATCGTCTATTGATCCGCTAACCCAACCTTGTCCACCTAGGCGGTTGTTGCTGTTGGTTTCAAAAAACACATCACCTTGGGTATCATCGGAGCCTTCACGAGAAATAAAATTAATAAACCCAGCTGGCGCGCTACCAACAAAAATTGACGAGGCACCACCACGAATAGCTTCAACGCTGCCAACAAAATTAGACAAACGGGTAAAGCGATCATTTTGAGTAAATAAAATATCTTGATTATAAAACACGGTCATACCATCACGAAGTAGTGCTGTAAACTCTGTTTGCGTTGATAACGGAAAGCCTCGTGGGGCTACGTTGTTACCGGTTTCTCCACCGGTGTCTTCGGCATGAAAACCAGGAATACTTCGCACTAATTCAGCAACACTGTGCGGAGCCAATTGCTCTAACTTTGCTTCGTTAAAGGTAGTTATTGCATTAGTTGATTCGATTTTCTCTTTTGGCCGAGATGTTCCCGTTACAATGATGCGCTCAAACCCTAAATCACTTTTTGCTTCTTGTTGCTCTTGTGACAAGACGTTAGGGGATATGGATAGACCTACAGCGACTGCAATTAGAGTCATTTTTGCTGATACTTTCATTTTTCTGTTCTCTCTTCGTTGTGTGTGTATACAAATTTGCGGTTTTATTAATCAAACATGTCAGTGTTATCAAATTTGTAAATAGAATGTAGAGAACTTAAAATAATAAATCAACTATTATTATTTATTATTTTTTGTACAGCTTTTTGATTGTTTGAGTGAATTTTTTACCTCTGATAAAAAATAAATAAGCAGCCAACGTTACCGATGGCTGCTTTTTAACTTTAAAGTATATTAGTGGTGTGAAAGGCTTGCGTGATCTTGAGAAAAGTTGATAAGTAACGGTAGGTTAGCGCAGCCTACTGATTGAGCCTTGGCGCCAATAGAGCCACTTTGTACTTCACAGCGATTAATACCGCGATGATCAGCCTGGCTCAATTTTAACTTTGTTGCCAAAACTATTTTTTCTCTGACATTGATAGGAATGGCGCCATCAATGACAATTGCCTCAAAATCAAAAATAGCTAAAGAACACAATGCCGCGTAGGCGAGGCCATCTGCAACTTGGTCTATCCACTTATCGAGTACGGGGCCTAAGTCTCCCCAATACTCTTTTGAACTCCATAGTATGTCAGTATTGTAGCCATCACCTTTGAGCATTTTTTCGAGAATATACAGTGATGATTGCATAATAAGTTGTTGGGAGGTTAGTTGTCCTTCTCTATTAAGCATAGGCCTAGGTAATGAACCTATAGCGCCGGCATTACCTTTTTTACCAGTAAATAAGGTTTCGTTTATAACAACTCCACCACCAATAAAAGTACCAATAAAAATATATAAAAAATCGCTAAAACGAGCAGGATTACCAAAGCTTAATTCAGCTGAACAAGCCGCAGTATCATCATTACATACATACACGGGAAGGTGTACAATTTGATTTATTTTTTCTTTAAAATCAAAAGACTTCCATTCATTCAATACTGTTTTTGGAGCGCCGGCTTCTTCTGTCCAGTTCCAAATTTCGTAAGGGGTTGCAACACCCACACCTAAGATACGCTTGGCTAATTCGTCACTTAAGCTCATTTTAAGTACGCTGATCCCTTTCTCTAAAAAGGTTAGCAAGCTCTGTACTGTGGGGTAAGCGCAGTTTTCGTGCAAAGTTGCGCGTATATTTCCTACTAAGTCAATCAGGGTTAAATCAAAACTGCGACGACCTACTTTTAAGCCAATTCCAAATGCACCATCTGGATTTAACGCAAATGGGATGGTTGGTTGGCCAACCCTGCCACGCTGCGGGTCTTTCCGTATTAATAACGATTCTGCTTCTAAGCTATTGATAATTACTGTGACGGCCTGTGCTGAAAGTCCTGTTTTTTGTGCTATTTCAGCTTTTGGAGCACTACCGTGTTGGCGAATTAATGACATAATTCGGCGTTCATTATGAGCACGCAGGCCAGATTGGCTTCGGCCTTCTTGTAAAGAGAGTCGAGGGTTTTTAGATTTGATAATTATTCCTACCTAGTTGTTATTATCTTGAATAACCTGATTAATTGTACACCGAGTGTGTGTAATTGGCGACTATATTAGCTTTATTGCCGGGTTCATTTCTTATTATTAAATTTACGACAGAGTATAAATAAGTCACAGGAGGTTAATAAATAACTATAGTTGATTTATTGACGGAATGATATTTAACTGGTTAAATGCTTTACTTAACATTAACAACTGAGACACGGCAATGACCACACACACACACACACAAACACCTCTTGTCTCCAAGGAGATGGTGGTTCCCTTTATTTTACTTGTTCTGTGCTTTGCTGCATGGGGAGCTGCGGCAAACATGACTGATCCGCTAGTAAAAGTGTTTAGTAAAATTTTTACTATGTCGTCAGTGCAGTCTGCATTGGTACAATTTAGCTACTATGGAGCTTACTTTTGCCTAGCTATTCCGGCGGCATATGTCAATAAACGCTTTTCGTATAAAACAGGTGTGTTAACCGGTTTAGGGATGGCTGCAATCGGAGCATTTTTGTTTTATCCCGCCAGCCAAGCAATGACTTATGGTTTTTTTTTAGTGGCTTTGTTTGTGTTAGCTGGAGGCTTATCTATTTTAGAGACATCAGCAAACCCTTATGTAATGGGAATGGGCACCCAACAAGGTGCAACTCGCAGGTTGAATTTGGCGCAATCATTTAACCCTGTCGGTACTAACATTGGTGTTTTTTTAGCCGCCACCCTTATTTTACCAAAGCTCAATACCGCAACCTCTGGTGAGCGCACAAATATGAATAGTGAGCAATTAACTAGCATTATAAGCGCAGAACTTGATGCAGTTATGGTGCCTTATGTTGGTATGGCTTGTGTGTTGGTTTTTATTTGGTTGGCAATTGCGTTTACTAAAACACCTAATTTTTGTAAGCAAAAAAAAGTCTCTAAGCATGTAGAATTTAGTGCAACGTTTAAGCGCTTGTTTAAAAATACCCATTACCGCTTTGGTGTTATCGCCCAGTTTTTTAATGTTGCGGCGCAAACTTGTGTATGGACATTTACCATCCAGTACGTAATGGAGGCACTCGATACAAATGAAGTTACTGGGGGAAGTATTTTACAATACAGTATGATCACCTTTTTAGTTTCTCGATTTGTAATGACCTGGCTTATGGGATTTATTCGTCCTGCCAAACTGTTAATGGCAACCTCTATTATTGCAATGCTGCTGTGTTTTTATATGGTGAAAATGCCAAATATAAGTGGCGTATGGGCGCTGGTAAGTATATCGGCTTGCTTGTCGTTAATGTTTCCAACTATTTACGCGATTTCACTACATGGGTTAGGCGATGATGCAAAACTAGGTGCTGCTGGTTTAGTAATGGCTATTTTAGGTGGAGCGATAGTTCCTGTATTCCAAGCTGTGTTTATTGATACATACAGTGTCGCGTTTTCTTATGTTGTGCCTGCGGGGTGTTTTATTATTGTTGCAGCTTATGCTGCATTTGATTTAAAAACAAAAGTCAGAGTATTCAATAATGTAGCGCCTTGCTAAATGGATTGAAAACCGAGCCTGAAGGCTCGGTTTTACTTTTTAACTTTTCTCATTTGTAAATCTTCTTTAACCCCAACCTTCATCGGATTAAGATATTAGGCATGTTGATATTCTTATTTAGTTGAAAAAATATGTTTTTAGATCTCACCGAAAATACCAACCAAAATGTTTACTCTTACTTAGTAGGCGGTATCAGCCCAAGGCCTATCGCATGGATAAGTACATTAAATAGCGAAGGTAGTGCAAATATTGCGCCTTATTCATTTTTTACTGTGGCTAGTTGCAAGCCAGCTGTTTTAAGTGTTACGCAAGTAAACCCTAGTGATAAAACGAATAAAGATACGCTTAGTAATCTAATGGCAACTAAAGAATGTGTGGTTAATATTGTCAGCCAAGAGCTAGTTGAAAAAATGAACCAAAGTTGTGCAAATTATCCTAGTGATATAAGCGAGTTTGATGCAGCTAACATTGCCCAAGCTCCAAGTAAGTTAGTTAACGCGCCAAGCGTTGCCGATTCAAAAGTACGGTTTGAATGTAAGTTACGCGAAGTTATTAGTATTTCAAATGAGCCTGGCGGTGGAACAATGATGTTGCTGGATGTAGTGGGTATTTGTATAGACGATGAAGTGATGAGTGGTGGCTATATTGACCCTGAATTATTAAATGCAGTGGGCAAAATGGGCGGCGATTACTTTAGTACAACCAAAGATAAGTTTTTGCTTAAAAGGCCACAGTTGTAATTTTAATATAGATTCTTCCTTTGTTTGTGCACATTGTTTGCACTTTTACTTGTTAACTTTGTTTTATTAAACGTTAAAGTAAAGGTTCAAGCATTGAAAACACTTCTTAAAACAAAAGCCGTTAATGCCACTAAGTTATTTGCGTTAAGCGCGCTTTGTATTGCTTTAAGCGCATGTAATAGCGATTCTACAAGTACTACAACAGACGGCGAAACGGTCAGTAATAGTGCTCCAACTGTTGACGCCGGTATTGACCAAACTGTTAATGCGGGCGATACCGTTTATTTAATTTCAACAGTTGAAGATGATGGCGAAGTATCTGTTAGCTGGTCACAAACATCAGGCACTACCGTTAGTTTATCTTCAAGTACTGCAACGTCTACTGAGTTTGTTGCACCTGAAGTTTTAACCGATGAAGCACTTGTATTTGAAATCAGTGCAGATGATGGCACAAACGATGTCGTTGTAGATACAGTTATAGTTAATGTTATTGCTTCATCAGACTCAGATACAGTTGATAATAGTGCAAAACTTACCAGCTGGTTAATTAACAACGATACAACCTCTACTTATATACAAAACAATGGCGCAGTGGTTGAAGATGTTCAATCAGTTGAGGTTGTTACTGTTTCTGAGGAAGATGCTGACGTTGAATACATGTATGTGCAAACAACTGACATTCCTAAATATGATGTAACGCTTACACAAGACCAAGTAGACGCGTTAAATAACCGCCCGCGTGCAGCTACCGATTTTTATAACGGTGTAACTTCTGCAGTAGTAGGGCAAACCATTTCGTTTGGTGAAGATATTGGCTATAACAGCAGCACTGAAAACTGTGATGACACAGGCGGTGCAGGCTATTGGCCTCCAGGACCAGGTTGTCCGACTGAACAAGCTGTAGAAGCGTACTTTCCAATAACACCCACCGATTTACCTGACACCGAAACCTGTGAAACTGGCCTAGGTACAGTTGGTTTAATGGTTAATGGCACCAGCATATTTAATTGGGGCGATGGTATGAGCTACGGTAATAATGTTTGGTATACGTTAGCGCCAATTGCCGAACAATACGATGTGGATGTATGTGGCGGACATGCTGCTAACGGTGAATATCATCACCATTTTTACACTAGTTGCTTAGCTGATTTACTTGAAGATGATGGCGATGCGCATTCACCTATTTATGGGTTTGCAGCTGATGGCTATCCACTTTATGGTCCTTATGAAAGTAACGGACAACTAGCATTAAGTGGCTGGGAAATGCGAGATTATGGTGCACCTACAAGTGAAGGGGGGTGTGGTACTGAGGGTGAGCGAAGCTGTACCTTAGTTGATCAATACGATGTTAGCCAAGGTACACAAACAAGTGATGCAGGTCCTGCTATTGGCGCACAAGTAACGACGCTCTCTGGTAATACATTAAATGCCGACGATGGTTATTATTTTGAAGATTTCTACTATGCACAAAAAACAGTAACCGGTGCACAACTTGATGAGCATAACGGCCACGATACTAACGATGGCAAGGGTTATCACTACCATATAACACTAACGCTAGACAGCGATGGTAAATTACAGCCTTCTTTCCCTTATCAAATAGGGCCTCGTTTTAAAGGTCAATTAGCCGATAATTCAATTGGTCGCTGTGATACGGGCGAAACAATGGGTCCACCACCAGGAATGTAAGGAGTAACTATGCGTTATTTTAAATACGCATTGATCCTAACAACTGCTGCGCTATTGAGCTTCAAGCTCTTTGCGCAGCAGGAAATGATGGATCATAGCCATATGCCTATAGCTGTGCCAAATGATACGCCAATCCCGGCATTAAGCCTTAAGTTATTAAAAGATAGTATGTCGGGTTATAACTTAATTTTAGATACACAGCGTTATGATTTGTCTGTGCCGCCAGAGGGCACGATGAACATGCAACAAATGATGGTTGCGACAACAAACCAAGACACCGTTTTTTTACAAGGTCATGCTCATTTATACATTAATGGGGTTAAAATACAGCGAATTTACGGACAAGCGTTGCATTTACCTGCTAACTTATTTAAAACGGGTATAAATACCGTATCGGTTACTTTAAATAATCATGGTCATATGTATTGGACCGCTCAAGGTAAAAAAATAGTTGCTACGCTGTATGTTAACGACCAAACCAAAGAGTTTATAACATACCGATTTGAAAGCTTTCCTAGCAAGGTTGAAAACACGCATTAATGAAAATTCATAATAAACTTTTTTTAATACTATTTAGTTTTACCTTTAGTGTTATTGCAGGGCTGGTGGTTCTTATACAATGGAGTATAGGGCAAGGCGTAATTGATTTTGTTAATGCAAAAGAAGTAAAAGCGCTTGAACCACTTGTTGTGCAACTTGCAAAGCAATACGAACAAACACCCTCATGGGAACGAGTTGTTGGCGATAGCGAAAACTTTAGAAAACGTGTTGAATCGCAATTAGAAAATAGCCAGTTTTTGCCTAGGCCACAAGAAGGCTCAGGTCCGCGTGGGCGAATGATGCGACGACCGCCGCCAGATCATATTCGTTTAGAGGAAGATCGCCGCCCACCGCCAGAAAATATTGCTCACTACGCTTTGCTTGACGAAAATAAACAGCGAGTAGTGGGTAGATACCTCAGCGATTTAAAATATATAACAACCCCAATTATTGTTAACGATAAAATAGTGGGTTACTTAGCAGTTTCTAAAAGAGATAGCTTGGTTGATGGCTATGAGCTTGATTTTTTACAGCAGCAAACTAACTACTTATGGTTTATTGCTTTAGCTGCGGTATTGCTAACATTAATGGTTACTTTTTTATTGTCTCGTCACCTAGTAAGCCCTGTAAAGCAAATTGCTAACGGTATGCATCGTTTAACGCAAGGTAATTACGAGACCAAACTCACGCTTGAGCGAAAAGACGAGCTAGGACAGTTGAGCGAAGATTTTAATACGCTTGCATTTACACTCGCTAAAGATGAGCAAGTACGTAAGCGTTGGCTTGCTAATATTTCTCATGAGCTTAGGACGCCAATGAGTATTTTACTCGGTGAACTTGAAGCTATGCTACTTGGTATACGAGAACCGAACGCAAAAAATATAAGTTCGGCTAACGATGAAGCCCTACATTTAAAACGCTTAATAGACGACTTGCATATGCTCAATAGCGCAGAGTTAGGAGGTATGCACTACACAATGCAACCTACTGATATGGCATTATTATTAAATACTATTGAGCAAAAATATCAGGTTTTGCTTGAACAACATAATATAAAAATATACTTGCTAAATAGCGCTAAACACATAACTGTACAAGCAGATAAAACACGCCTTTTGCAGCTACTCGATAATATTTTAATGAACGCCGTGCACTATGCACAATGTACAACTATTTCATTAACAGCTAAAAATATAAGTATTAAAGGGCAAACTTATTTAGAGCTTATAATTGAAGATAATGGTGTAGGTGTAGAGCAGTCGCATTTATCGCATTTGTTTGAGTATTTATATCGAGTAGATAGTTCGCGTAATCGCCAAGAGGGCGGTTCGGGCTTAGGTTTATCTATTTGCCAGCATATAGTTAAAGGTCATAAAGGTGAAATAGCTGCAGAAAAAGCCAGCTTAGGCGGCCTTGCTATTATTATTAGATTGCCAACTATTTAATTTATAAAAATAAAGTTGAGGTTACTTACAGAGATGCCTATGAGTGAACAAATACTGATTGTGGAAGATGAAGTAAAGCTAGCTAACTTAATGAGTGACTTTTTAAGTAGCCATCACTTTATTACACATCAAATACATCACGGGGATGAAGTATTACCTTGGCTTGAAATTAACAGGCCGAGTGTAATCTTGCTAGACATAATGTTACCAGGCCAAAGTGGTATTGAACTGTGTAAAGCAATTAGGCGCTTTTCAAACGTGCCTATTATTATGGTATCGGCAAAAGTAGAAGAAATAGATAGGCTGCTTGGGCTGGAATTAGGTGCAGATGATTATATTTGTAAGCCGTTTAGTTATGCTGAGCTGGTGGCACGCGTAAAAGCTATTTTAAGGCGATTAAATAACGCAAGTGACGTTACAGAGTCAACAATGAAGCTTGACGAAAGCAGCTACAGCGTAAAATTTAAATCAAACAGTATAGAATTGACGAACTTTGAATTTCAACTATTTAAACCTTTGTTTAACAACCCAAATCGTATTTATTCGCGCGATAGCTTAATGGACACTATGTACGCCGATCAGCGTATTGTGAGCCATCGTACTATTGATAGCCATATTAAAAAGTTGCGTAAAAAACTAGATGAAGTGACACAAACTGAAAGTGTTATCCAGTCTGTTTATGGGGTTGGCTACCGGTTTGTGCATCCACAGTAAGGTGAAATGAGCTATGACGATGAGTTACTCATCGTCGTCAGCATTTTTAATTCGCTCTAAACGGTCAAACTCTTCGTATTCGGCAGCTTGAATTTCATCAAGAATAGAATCTACATCAGCAAGTTCGTCGCTGTCTTCAAATTCACCTGTAAGCGTTGAATTAGGCGTTAAATTGGCCTCTTCAAATAGTGCCCACATTTCTTTAGCGTATTGAGTTTTTAGTATGCTTGGCGCAAATTCACCATAGTAGCGGCGTATGTTATTTACATCGCGTGCAAACATAGCTTGTGCACTGTTATTTGCTGAAGCGTTAACGGCTTGCGGTAAATCTATAATTACAGGGCCGTTATTATCTACAAGTACATTAAACTCAGATAAATCACCGTGTATTATACCAGCGCAAAGCATAAGCTTAATGTAATGTATCATGAGTTTATACTGCTCAATCGCTTGCTCTTCACTAAAAACGACATGTCCTAGTTGAGGGGCTACGTTACCATCTTCATCAGAGACGAGCTCCATAAGCAGCACGCCATCAATACAAAAGTAAGTATCAGGAACACGTACACCCACGCCAGCTAAACGAGATAACGCATCAACTTCGGCATTTTGCCAAATTTCTTCTTCTAATTGGCGGCCATAGCTAGAGCGTTTACCCATAGCACGCGCTTGGCGTCCACCACGTACTTTTCGGCCTTCTTGATATTGTGCCGCCTTTTTAAAACTACGTTTAACCGCATCTTTATACACTTTCGCACAGCGAATATGTTCACCACAACGCACAATAAATACATCGGCTTCTTTACCGCTCATTAGTCGGCTTATTACTTCGTCAATAAGGCCATCATCAACAAGAGGTTGTAGGCGTTTAGGTATTTTCACAGATTGCCTGCTAAGTAGGGTTGGTTATTAATCATTATTTATGAAAGTGCTCTGTATTTGTTTGTTTAATTGGCTCAAGCAGTATATCAGCTTTGAGAATTAAGGGCAGTAACACTACTGCCAGAGAGTAATTAATCGTATTATTTTATTAGCTTATATATTGATTGCAAAGCAATCAACCAGAACTTTTTTTGAATCATCAGTTTTTATTAAAAATAATTTATTACTTCCTCATTATTTGCACATTGTTTGCGTTTTTAAAGCGTAAGCTTAGGGCGTGTTGATCTTTGTGGTATGAAAAACAAACAGCATGAAGATAAGGTATAATTGAATTCGCCAGAAAACTTTACACCGAACCTATATGCCAAGATTAATGTTAACAGACGGGACATGGAATGTCTTATCAAAAGTAATGTACTTAAGTGGTCGAATTTATAATAAGCCCGACCATAGAAAAACGCTCGAAGGCATACTGTATAAGATGCGCA
>NZ_JASDCB010000066.1:0-24544 GCF_030408135.1 Pseudoalteromonas sp. APC 3691
AGGGATAGCCACGCGGTATGAAAAGCTTGAACGAAATTATCATTCAATGCTCGCTTTAGCATTTACTATGATGTGGCTACCAATGTGGGCTGATTGATATATGTACTACAAAGATCAACAGCCCCTAGATAACTACACATAATAAAAATTTGTTGTAAACTGAAGATAATGAAATTAATTTGATGGCGGTACGCTTAGGTGTCACAAAGATCTAACGCAACAGATAAAAAGCTAAAACAAGCAATTGATGCGCGTATGGCTGTTGAGAGTGCTCGTAAACATCAAGTAGATGTTTTATGTGACTTTACAGCTAAACTATCGTTGAGCTGCAAAGGACTAGATATCGAGTTAGATAATCGCCTCGCCAAATTTAGAAGTGCGCTTAATAAAGGCGTGAGTTTTGAAGACCTTGCGCCCCTTATTAGTGAAACTTTAATCCTACTTAAAAACCAAGAATCGATTCAACAAACTCAGCAACGTAATTTATTCGACAGTGTGCAAAGTGCCGGTAAACAATTACAAAAAACCAAAGGTTTACCTGACGACACTCGCAGGACTCTGAGAAATTTACTCGATCACGAGATTAATAACGTTCATTCAACTCATGGTTACATTCCGCTACTTGATCAACTTATTAGCTTTTATCATGAAGCGTTGCTTACCAAGCAAAACCCTCAAGTTGATCAGCAGCGCCCAGTAAAACAGGCGCGTGCAAAAAAACTACTTGAGCTCGCAAATGAACTTATACTTGAAGAAGAAGCTACGCTACAAATTAATAATATAAAAAATAATATTACAGAAAGTGACTCAATCGATACATTACTTGATGTTGCAATTAGTATTATTGATGTAGTGGTAAAAAATATAAGTAAAGAGCGTAAATCCGCGCAAAGCTTTTTAGTTTCATTAAATCAAACCCTCGAAGATCTTCATAACTCTATCGTCTCAACTAGCAAGCACTCTGAGTCTATGGAAGTTGAGTTTGACTCACTTAATAAAAGCATTGAACTAAAAATAAAAAATCTTAATGAGCAAACGCAAAAAGCTACATCAATCTCATCTTTAAAAGAACTCGTAGATAACGAATTAAAATCAATAAGCGAAGATTTTATAGCAAAAGAAAAGTTAGAACGAAAAGACAGAGAAATGCTTAGCGCTAGCTTTAATGAAATAAATACTCGAATTGTTACTTTAGAAGATAAGTTAACAACGTATAAAAAACGCTTAAACGAACAGCGCTTTAAAAGCTTACTAGATGGGCTTACAAAACTGCCTAACCGGGCTGCATTTGACGAACGTTACAATCACGAAATGCATTTGTTTAATGTGCAGCCATCAGATGTTACGCTTGCAGTTATTGATGTTGACCACTTTAAATCTATCAATGATAGATTTGGCCACACCGCAGGTGATATTACCTTACAAGTTATATCAAAAGCGTTGCAAAAATCGGTAAGAAAGTCTGATTTTATAGCGCGTTATGGCGGTGAAGAATTTGTACTATTAATGCCAGGTGTGTCGCTAGAAAACGCAACATTACCCCTGGATAAAGTAAGAAAGGTAATTAAAAATATACCTTTTAAATTTAGAGAAAAACAAATTGAGATCACTATTTCGGTAGGTGCAACTCAATTTAAAAAAGGCGATACCCTATTAAAGGCATTTGATAGAGCTGATGATGCACTTTACGAAGCCAAAAATTCAGGGCGAGATAGACTTTGTACCAGTAAATAATGTCATAGCTATTATAACTTTTATGACAAGTAGTTTTACGATTTAGTAGTAGGAGCACGTCTATGTTAATACAGTTAAACCCAACTGGGGTTTTAGATTTACTGTCGCAATTAGAAGTTGATTTATTAGAGCAATCGTCTGCTAGTGAGCGTTATAAATTATTTAGAAACTGCGTACTTGCAGTCCTCAATGTAGGTAGTCATACCGACGACAGTAACGATATATACAACAAATACAAAGATTTTGATATTCGTTTAGTAAGCCGCGAACGAGGTATTAAAATTGAACTTGAAAACCCACCCGAAACCGCATTTGTTGATGGCGAAATAATTACCGGTATTCACGAACATATATTTTCTGTTATTCGTGATATTTTGTTTATTTGTCAAAAATACGAAAAAGATTTAAAAGAGCAAAAAGCCATAACCCATATGGTGTTCGATATGCTCAGAAATGCAGGTGCACTGCGTGTTAAAAGCGAGCCTAACATGGTTGTTTGCTGGGGCGGACATTCAATAAACGAGGTTGAATATAAGTACACAAAACAAGTAGGTTACGAACTTGGTTTACGTGGATTAAATATTTGTACCGGTTGTGGTCCTGGTGCCATGAAAGGCCCAATGAAAGGCGCAACTATTGGCCACGCAAAGCAACGTAACACCGATAATCGCTACTTAGGTTTAACAGAGCCAAGCATTATTGCTGCCGAGCCACCAAATCCTATTGTAAACGAACTCGTTATTTTACCTGATATTGAAAAACGCCTTGAAGCTTTTATTAGAACAGCTCACGCAATTATCATTTTTCCTGGTGGCGCAGGTACTGCTGAAGAGTTGTTATATTTATTAGGCATATTGTTGCACCCAGATAATACTAAACAATGTTTACCTGTTATTTTAACTGGCCCCAAACAAAGCGAGGCGTACTTTAAAGAGCTATGCGAGTTCGTTGAAATGACACTTGGTAAGGAAGCGTTGGATAAGTTTGAAGTAATTATTGATAATCCTGAATTAGTCGGTCAAAAACTAAAGTCATCGATGGCTAATGTTCGTGATTACCGTAAAAGTGAAGGTGATGCTTATTACTTTAACTGGACATTAAAAATAGATAACGACTTTCAACAACCTTTTGCACCAACACATGAAAATATGGCAAGTTTAGATTTACACCTTGATCAGCCTAAACAGCTACTCGCGGCTAATTTGCGTAGAGCTTTCTCTGGTATTGTTGCTGGTAATGTAAAAGACGAAGGCGTTAGAGCCATTAAACAAAACGGTCCATACATTTTAAGTGGCGAACCTGCCCTTATGACAAATATGGATAAATTATTACAGGCATTTGTTCTTCAAGGTCGCATGAAGCTCCCTGGTAGTAAATATGTTCCATGTTACAAAATAAAAGCATGAGTTTTATAGTTTGAAACCCCATTTACTTCTTATAGATGCGCTTAATTTAATTAGGCGCATTTACGCCGTTGACGCGAATCAAAAACATCATAGCGACGAGCAAATGATACAAACGTGCTGTGCACGTGTAGCCCACGCCTGTAAAAAGCTTTTAGATACGAGTAATGCAACCCATGCCATTGCTGTGTTCGATGGTGACAAAAGCTGGCGTTATCATTTTTATAAAGACTACAAACATTCACGCGCGCCAATGCCCCAAGTATTAAAAGATGCTCTATTGCATTTTAAAGCCGCAATTGAAGAAACAGGTATTGTAGTATTTGAGCCTATTAACGATGAAGCTGATGATATTATTGCAACGCTTGCCTTTAAGGCATCAAATAATCAAATAACGAGCACTGTTGTTTCTACTGATAAAGGCTTTTTACCTTATATTGGCCCTTACATTACAGTTTACGATTACTTTAAAAAGCTATATTTAGATGAGACAAGTATAAAAGAGCGTTTTGGTGTTGAGCAAAATAAACTCGTTGATTTTTGGGCATTAGCGGGCGATAAAACAAATGATATTCCGGGAGTTAAAGGAATAGGTACTAAATCTGCGCAGCAAATAGTTAATAACTATAACTCAATTGAACAAGCAGCCGAAGATGAGTCTCTAAGCCCGAGTATTAAAGCAAAGTTAGCCGCTAATATGGATATGTACGTAATTTCAAAGCACTTGGTTAGTTTACGCACCGATATAAATTTAGGTTTTAGTTTAAAGCAGTTAAGACTTAATTAGTCGCAAGTTAATAGCCTCTAAACATTACAAAACGTATACTGATATTAGTTACCGGAGTCAGAGTAAGCCATATTGAAAAAATTTATCCGATATTTAATTTTAGGTTTAGGGCTATATGCACTGATAGCTGCATTGGTGATTACCTTTTATAAAGACGATCCTCAAGCTATGATTTGGCAAGACCGAGAGGCTTTCAATAAACGTTACATCGAAAAACTATCACTTGAGCAGCCAACAACACTAAATAGTGTTCTTGATTACTTAGGCAGCCCCGATCTTACTTATGCCAAACGAGATGGTGAACAAGTATTTCAGATAGTTTTTTATCGTACACAACATAAAACATCTGACGGTATTACCACTATGGATGAATGTACTGGCCTATTATTTAAAAATGGGCAGCTGTTTTTATGGGGCCCGAGTGCATACAATAAATACCAAGAACAAAATTAGGTGAAGGTTTAATGGATGAAGCTGTTTCAACTACCTTAGAGCAGCTGCTTAATAATACGCAGCTGTTTTTAAGTTATTATAACAATAAACAAAAATGGACAGCTCTATATCCAATGGCAAGTAAGCTAGCTGAGCAATATAGAGTGCTCTACAGCAAACAGCCATTCGCATTACAATCCCGATTAACGCTTTATAATCCAAGTTATTCTTATGCAACAAATTTAGTTGTTAGTCAGAGCGTCATAACTGCTGCCCTGTGTAAATCTCAAAATTATAATAGTGCCTTAAGTGAGCTATACATAGCCGCTACACTCATTGAACATTTATGTGTTGGAGCGCAATTAAACAAGCTTTGCGAGCAAACACCTTTTCAAGATTCTGATAAAAAAATTTGGAAAATGCGTCATCAGTTAGCAGCAAAAGTAATGTTAGCTAGTGGCGATTCAGCAAAACCTGTTACGCAGTTACTAGCTAAATTAAATAAGTATAAACAAGCATTGGTAAGTGCTCCTAAAATAATGCTTTACGATGGGGGCATAACGCTGATTGCTCTAGCAAATATTATTAGCATGAACATTACGAGCAACACGGCTAATAAACATATTAGCTTATATAAAGCACTTACCGATTTGTACATTCGCACACCTAACTTGTTCGCACTGCAATTAATTAAATCACTAATAGCGCATTTAGGGCCATTATTACCGGGAAGCCGCGTTTTATACGCTGAGCAAACCATGATTTATTTAGCAACTGATGCACAACAACGGCATGTTTTAATTAGTACAGCAAATCCAAATAAATTAACCTGGTACAGAGTAAAAGCAACGCTTAACGATAATCCAAAACAATGGCATTGCACTGATAAAACCATTAGCTTTAAAGTATTTAACAGTGAACATGTAAAACCACAAAGTGAGCTTGAGGTTGATAAGGCACAATCTTTACTTGAGCTAATAAGTAATATTAAGTTACAGCACGAATACAGCTATAAAGGATTAAGCCTGCTGATGGCGCCTCACCCTCTCGTAATTGCTAATTTATGCGAGGCAGTAAAACCATATAATAAAGAACATCAGCCCGCAAAAGACTTAAAACATAGTTTATCTATGGTCGGTTATTATAATGCACCTGCAATAATTCAACGGGTTGTTTTTGAACAATTAGTTAATGTTACCCCACATCCATTGCAAGCCTACGTGACTAACAGATTAAATGGATTAGTAAAAATAATGGCTTTATTGGTTAGTAAAAATGACCATGACCAGTTTGAGCACATTACTTTACCTTTATACGCTTACGCCCATTTTTTATTAACGCAGTGCGGTACACAGCTTTCTCGTAAAACGCTGATTGACGACACACCAAATAAAACATTGAGTGCCCCTATCTGCTCCTTTTTTGGGGTAAATGCAATTAACACCGAACAACTAACACAACAGCTTACTCTTTTATTGAGTGATAACCCATGGACAGCAGCACTCTTAGAAGCAGAGCAAACACCTAAAAAGCACTTAACTGAGGCCCATAAACTTTGGATCACACTTAAGGTTGTTGCTCAAAATGTGTTTAAACCAGAACTTTCGCTAACTCCGTGGCAGCAGCAAACGTTAAATGAACAGCTAAAAATACTCAAGTGGCATAACCAAGCTGATTTTTATAAACAATTAGAATCTCTTGAGTTGTTTAATAGTATTTAGTTTATTAGAAGCTATTTTATGTCTTTATACCCATTATAACTTTTGTGTATACCCAGTATTTTTTGTATAAACTAGCAAAATGGGTGATAAATTGGTATAAATGCGCCCTTAAATTTTCAAGCACGTTCACATAAATGTTCTAACAAGCGGTTACTCTCTCAGAGTAATAATTTATGTGCAAATCAAACTCTTTAAAGGAAAAGTCAATGGCCAAACAAACCATCACAGTGATCAAAGGCGACGGCATCGGTCCGAGCATTATCGACTCAGCACTTGAAATATTAAAAGCCGCAGGTTGCGACTTTGATTATGAATTTGTTGATGCTGGCCTAGCTGCACTTGAAAAAACAGGTGAGTTATTACCGCAAGAAACAGTTGATACAATTGCTAAAAACAAAATCACTCTTAAAGGCCCATTAACTACGCCTGTAGGTGAAGGTTTTACATCTATTAACGTAACACTTCGTAAGCAATTTGGTTTATACGCTAACGTACGTCCAGTTAAATCATTTGTTGGTACTAAAGCGCGTTACGACGATATTGATATCATCACTATTCGTGAAAACACTCAAGGTATGTACTCAGGTGCTGGCCAAGTAGTAAGTGAAGACGGTAATGAAGCAGAAGCAAAATCGATAATTACGCGTGAAGGCGCAGAAAAAATCGTAACTTTTGCATACGAGCTAGCGGTACGCGAAGGTCGTAAAAAAGTAACTGCAGTTCATAAAGCTAACATTTTAAAATCAACATCTGGTTTGTTTTTAAAAGTAGCACGTGAAGTAGCTGAGCGTTACCCACAAATTGAATCAAATGAAATGATTGTTGATGCAACATGTATGAAGCTAGTAATGACACCTGAAGAGTTTGACGTAATTGTTACGACTAACTTATTTGGTGATATTTTATCTGACCTTTGTGCTGGTTTAGTTGGCGGTTTAGGTATGGCTCCAGGTGCTAACATTGGTGAAGACGCTGCAATTTTTGAAGCTGTACACGGTAGTGCACCAGATATTGCTGGCAAAAACCTAGCTAACCCAACATCTGTAATTTTAGCGTCTATTCAAATGCTTGAGCATTTAAATATGGGCGATACTGCAGAGCGTATTCGTAGTGCTGTTGCTGATGTAATTAAATCAGGCGACCGTACAACTCGCGATTTAGGTGGCAGCCACGGTACAACTGATTTCACTCAATCAGTAATTGACCGTTTATAATTAATATTTGTTATTAATTTAAATAGCCCGCTAATTTAGCGGGCTTTTTTGTGTTTGCTAACTGCGTTTACTAACCTAGTGTATTTATGCAAGTTATACCAATTCGCTTAATTAAGTGATCTATTTTGATGATGGAAAAACGTGTTGATAGCTAGGCAAAAAATTCGCTATTTAGTTGTTCTCGGCAATTGCTCCTGCATTGCTCTACCTTCTGCATCCATGCAGTCGTAAATGAGAATTTTTTAACACAGGTAGCGACACGTTTAGCCCCGCAAAATGATTAAGTATTATTGCGGATTGGTATTAGTATTAAACCTAAATAAACTTAACAGTAGTAATCCTAATAAACCCGCCAGTGATCCGCCACTTGAACCCGAACTACTTTGTTGTTTTTGTACAGTAGCAGATAACTCTTGAGTAAAAGTATCATTGGTTTGAGTATCAGTAACATTCAACGTTACGTTATAAGTCCCGTCAGCTTGATAAGTATGTATTGGGTTTTGTAAATTTGATAACGCACTGCCATCACCAAAATCCCAACTGTAAGTATAACTATTAAAGCCGCCGGTTACTTGGGCATTAAATTGTGCGCTTAAATCACTAATTGTAGCGTTTGCGTTTATGCTAAGCGGAACATTAGCAGTTACATCAATCTCTTTTGATTGTTCAGTGCCTTCGTTATCTGTCACTGTAAGCGTTACTTGGTAATCACCAGAGTACAAATAATTATACGAGAGCGATTGAGTCGCTAAAGTACTTCCATCTCCTAGCTGCCAATTATAAGTATACGGTGCGACTCCACCTGTAAGCGATGCGTCAGCTGTTAAAGTTCCTTGGTTTATTACATATTCAATTTCATTTACAGTTAATGGTTCAACTAATGTAACTTGTGCTACAGCGACTTGCTGTGAAGTACCATTATCTGCCATAAACTCAACGTTATAAGTGCCATAGTCTTGGTATTCATGAGTAGGCGTTAACTCTGTGCTGGAGCTCCCGTCGTCAAAACTCCACGTAAATTTGTCCGCTGGAGTAAGTGCAAAACCTTCTACATTAAAATTAGCGGTTAAACCGTTTTTAGTAAAATTAATTCCCTTAGTAACATCGTAATTAAGCTCTACTTCTATATCTTCACTGTCTGCTGACTGGCTTATAATACTAAACCCAAAACCAACCTGTGGAAGCACAACACCCGATGGTTTTTGCGCTGCAAAGCTATAATCGGTTTTATCAGTAAACCCGGTGATAGCTGATAAATCATCATCACCTAACCCTGCCCTTTGTTGATATAGGCTAAAAGCAGCATCACGTATTTGAATTGCTGAAGCAGCCGGAGTTTGCGTACTGCCTTTATTTATTGATCGCTGATCGGCATCTACCACTAATGCAAAACCACTGCCTGGATGCTCGGTAGTATTATTATCTGCTTGAGATTCATTGCTGTACCACAATAATAACCCCGGTGAGTACTGCTCAGCTTGCAAACTACTGTCAACGCCTGTGTATGAACGCAGTTGTATATAGTAATGTGATGGCGATGCATATGTGTAACTACCAACTTTTTCAAAGCCATTAAACTCAGTGTTAACTTGATCTTGTGCATTATTTTGCCAAATTAAAGTATCACTTTGCTCAATGCGCATATCATCAACAACAAAACCATAATAATGTGTGTTCGCATCTGTTATGTATTCAATTTTTAAATCAATTGTTTGCCCAGCATAAGCTGATAAATCAAACTTATGGGTCAAATAGCCGTTAGGTTGCTTAGCATCACTATTAAGAAATGAATCACCTGAGATATACGGACCAATATCACCGTAGTATGGATTAAGCGCTTGCGTATAATTACTCGCGATTGGCTCGCCATTTACTTTTACTTGAACTAAATCGTAATCGCGCTCAATACTGTAATAAGCAATAAAGCTTAAAGTAAGTGTCTCAGTTGTGCTTGGTAGCGCTATTGTATTAGCTAAGCTGTTGCTAATATTGTCGCCCGTATTTGAATAGTATTGAAAATCACCTTCTACTGGAGCCCTAAATTTTTCGAGCCTTGGTGGTAGTGTTATTTTTATTTGATTTTGCTGTTGTGAAGTACTCGCAGTATTAATTAATGTTTGCTGTGAGTTAGCCTCTATCTCATCCATATCAAGCGTAAGCTGGTTAACCCAGTTACCCTGGTACCGCTTTTGTAAATATTCAAGCGCATAAGGGCTAAACATAACTGGCTCTGAGCCTCTTGGCGAACCAGCCCAACTTCCTGTCGACATAACTGACCAAGACGCGACAGGCTCACCTACCGTGTTAGATTGTAAGTCGTATTCATCTAATAATCCTAAATCATGCCCAAGCTCATGCACAACCACACCAATCCCAGCATCAATAGGGTTAATGGTATAACCAAAGAGCTTAATGTTGCTGCCTGCAATCTCGCTCGGCCCGCTATTTTCATCAAATACATAGTAGCGGTGTGACCAAATAGCATCGGTGCTTAGGTAACCGCCACCCGCTTCTTCGCCAATACTTGAATGAAATACCATTACATGGTCAATAATGCCATTAGGTTCATTAAGGATACCGTCGCCATCAATATCATCTAAATCAGTTAAATCATAGTCCGCTAAATTAATATTAAACTTTGCAACTGCTTTCCCCACAGCCTCTTTAATTAAAGCGGGCGCATTTATATCCCGTGTACTGCCTTGGCGCTCACCATATATTTTTGCATTGCTATTAGCGGTTACCCAGCCATATACCTGCCCGCTAAAGTTTAAGCTGTTTCCCGAAGCCGCTTTATAATAATCAGCAGCCGTTTTTAAGCTTTGTCCATCAGGGCCTGTATAACCTTGAGTATTAAAAAGCATTTGCTGATAGTGCTCAGTTGAATAATCAGCGTAAAACATATCGGTGTCTTGCTCTACAAGTTGATTGTCGTCATGTTTAAGATCAGGAAAATCAATTAAAATAGCTAACACTTTCACATCATTAACGCTTTGATCTGGCACTAGCGACGTTGAAAAAGCGACCTGTTGTTTATTTGTGTTTGAAAAAACGTTGGAGGAGGATTTAAATTGCCTAAAGCCATTTTTAATTGAGTGATTGGCAACGTCTTTGTTACTCATATATGACTTAAATGAACTATCTAACTCACTTGAAGATATTTGGTCTCTTTTTTTAAGCCAATATAAAATACGCTCTTCGTTAGTTATACCAATATCATGCGGACTTAAGTTATTAGCCGCCACTATAGGGCTTAATAGCGTAGTTAAAAGCGCAATTAACGTCACTTTTTTCACTGTGTTTTCCTCAAACATAATTATGTAGCAATCATACCTAATATTAGAAATTTAAACATGCGATAAAAACATATAGTTAACATATGCAATTAAGGCTAATGGTCTCTAACACTCTTTTATATCTAAAATCGAACTTACAACCTAAAATGCATAATTTCTGCCAGTAAACTCAATTAAACACAGGTTTCCTGCAGCTTTAAATTAAAAAAAGCCACAAAACGAATTTAAAATGCAAAAAACAGCTTTCAAGGTTGACATGAAGGCTTAAAACCCTTAAAAATAAACCTATACAAAATCTTTAATTTAAAAGCAGTGTTTTGCTAAGTAGAGTAAAAACTATGAACACACACATTAATCTTTTAGTCGTACTCGTACTGGTCTTAGTTATAAGCCCAGCGGGGATGTATTAAAAGGTGATACTGCTTTTTAAAAACCCTCGCACTACGCGGGGGTTTTTTTATGCATAAAAAAGCGCACAGAGGAATGAGGATGAGCAAACAAGAATATAATGGTTCTGAACTAGTAGTTCAGGCATTAAAAGAGTTAAAGGTAAAATACATATTTGGCTATCCCGGTGGTTCGGTTTTAGACTTATATGATGCACTTTTTCAGCAAGATGATATTGAACATATATTAGTACGTCACGAACAAGCTGCAACACATATGGCTGACGGCTATGCCCGCGCCACTGGAGACGTTGGTGTTGTACTTGCAACCTCAGGCCCTGGCGCTACAAACTGTATTACAGGTATTGCAACGGCCTACATGGATTCAATTCCTATGGTTGTGTTATCAGGCCAAGTGCCTACAAATTTGATTGGCGACGACGCATTCCAAGAAACCGATATTGTGGGTTGTTCTCGCCCTGTAGTTAAACACAGTTTTAACTGTAGAAGTGCTAAAGACATCCCTACAATCTTAGCTAAAGCTTTTTATATTGCTAGCACTGGTCGCCCAGGTCCTGTCGTTGTTGAGCTTCCAAAAGATATGCTTAACCCTGCTATTAAGTTTGAATACGAATTTCCTAAAACCACCGAGCTGAGAACGTACAGCCCTAATACTAAAGGGCACTCAAAACAAATTCGCAAAGCCGTAACAGCGATTTTAGAGGCCAAAAAACTGGTTATCTACTCTGGTGGTGGTATTGTTATTTCAAATACATCAGAGCAATTAACGCATTTAGTTGAATCATTAAATGCCCCCATTACAAATACACTAATGGGATTGGGTGGTATTTCAGGTGTGCATCCAAACTTTGTAGGTATGTTAGGCATGCACGGCACGCTTGAGGCAAACAAAGCAATGGCTAACGCCGATGTGATTTTAGCGCTTGGTGCCCGATTTGATGACAGGGTAACTAATAATGTTCAAAAGTTTTGCCCTAATGCCACAATTGTTCATGTTGATGTTGACCCAACTTCAATTTCTAAAACAATTAAAGCACACATACCAGTTGTAGGTTGTTTAGCAACCGTACTTGAACAACTACAAGCGGGTATTGATAAAAGCCCAATTAAAATAGACCGCAGCGCGCAAGAAGATTGGTGGCGACAAATTATCAGCTGGCGCGAACAAAAGTGCTTAAGCTACAACACTGCTGGCGACAAAATTAAACCACAAGCTGTAATTGAAGCGGTTTATAAAGCTACTAATGGCGATGCTTACGTAAGTTCTGACGTTGGTCAGCATCAAATGTTTGCAGCGCAATATTATCCATTTAAGCATCCTCGTCAATGGATCAACTCAGGCGGCCTAGGCACCATGGGCTTTGGTTTACCTGCTGCAATGGGCGTAAAGCTAGCCTTTCCTGATAAAGAGTCTGTGTGTATTACGGGTGATGGCTCTATTCAAATGAATATTCAAGAACTATCAACCTGTTTACAGTACAACCTAGCGGTAAAGGTTGTATCACTTAATAACCGCTCTTTAGGTATGGTACGCCAATGGCAAGACATGGTTTACGGTGGACGTCATTCATCATCTTACATGGATTCACTACCTGATTTTGTTAAGTTAGTTGAAAGCTACGGCCACGTAGGCATACAAGTAAACACACTAGATGAGTTACAACCTGCTATCGATAAAGCAATGTCAATTACCGACCGATTAGTCTTTTTAGATATAAACGTTGATGAAAAAGAACATGTATACCCAATGCAAATTAAGTTAGGCGGCATTGATGAGATGTGGTTACGTAAAGGAGTAAAAGCATAATGCGTCGTATTTTATCTATTTTATTAGAAAACGAACCAGGTGCCCTATCACGTATTGTTGGGCTTTTTTCACAACGTGCATATAACATCGACAGCCTAACTGTGGGCACAACTGACGATCAATCATTGTCGCGTATTACCATTACCACTATGGGTGATGACAGAGTTGTAGAGCAAATTACAAAGCAGGTTAACAAATTAGTCGACGTGCTTAAAATTATCGATTTAACAGAAATGAGTCACATTGAACGTGAGCTATTGCTTGTTAAGGTCTTTGCTCAAGACGAGACGACTCGTGCAGCGGTTACGCGAGTAGTTGATGTGTTCCAAGGTGCTATTTTAGATATGGGCCGACAAAGCTATAGTCTACAATTAGTGAGCAGTACAGACAAAATAGAATCGTTTTTAGACACTCTTCGTCATGAAACCGATATTATTGAAGTTGTACGTTCTGGCGCTGTTGGCATTGGTCGAGGCGATAAAGCCTTAAAAGCATAAATTTATAATATAAAGGCATCAATTGATGTCTTTATTAAACATAAAAAAAAAGAGCTAATTAGCTCTTTTTTAATTTAATTCGTTAAACCTATTAAGGGTTTACTTGGTCTTTAAGACCTTTACCTGCTTTAAAGCTTGGAATAGTTGCCGCTGCGATTTGGATCTCAGCACCCGTTTGTGGGTTACGGCCAGTGCGAGCTGCACGTTCTTTTACTGAGAAAGTACCAAAACCAACTAATGCTACTGAATCACCTTCTTTTAAAGAAGAAGTTACAGCACCTGTAAACGCGTCAAGAGCACGAGTAGCAGCGGCTTTAGAGATTTCTGCATCAGTAGCAATTTTTTCAACTAATTGAGCTTTATTCATTGTTAGATTCCTATTCGTTATTATTTTGCCTTCGCAAAACCTATCTTTATGCATTTTTAAAGAGT
Organism: Pseudoalteromonas sp. APC 3691; assembly: GCF_030408135.1. Taxonomy (NCBI): domain Bacteria; kingdom Pseudomonadati; phylum Pseudomonadota; class Gammaproteobacteria; order Alteromonadales; family Pseudoalteromonadaceae; genus Pseudoalteromonas; species Pseudoalteromonas sp. APC 3691. Next base: position 13,731 of record NZ_JASDCB010000066.1, read on the forward strand.
TAGCAACAGCAAATTGCATTTTTTGCTTAAATTCTTAAAAAATGAGTAAAATTTAAATAATTCTCTGTAAAATACAGCGTGTTGGGTTAACAAAGACTTAATTTGAGTACAATTTTGGCGCAAGTTAAGCAACTGGGTAAATAAGCTATATTTTTTCGATCACTAAGGTCACTTCCCCGACCTCGACTCCAAACTTAACAATAGATGTGCGGTTTATCAAGCGCGATTGTGTAACCAGGTACATCCAATCATCAAAATTCACTTTTAAAGTACTGCCATCGTATGGAAGCTCTACATCGTAATTCCAATGAAATACGCTGCCATCACTTCTACCTTTTGCTGTACCTATAACATCATCTGCCAACCCTGTTAAACTATTGTCTTCGTTTAACGTTATTTTCCAAATACGCTTTTGAGTTTCGCCATCGTCATAAACAAAGTCTTCTTCAATAACGCCCTGGTTACCATCCCAGCTCGCACTCATATCTACGACAAGCTTTCGGGTCAATTCACCCTTAAAGTCTTGTACAACACCGTAGGCTTTCAAATTTCCACTAAAAAATGTTTTAAAGTCAAAGTTTGGCGATGTATTTTTATAATGCTCTACATTTGGTGCCGAACAGCTTATCAGCAACAAAGCAGATAAGCATACAAGAGCTGTTTTAAACGCGTTAAATACATTCATATTAATTCCCTAATAGTTGCTTTCGTAGTTTCGGCTCTGAGGTTTTTTCATCCAGCCAAATGGCTAAAAAATCACTCGAAAATTGAGGTTCATTTATTTCGCCAATTTTTTCATCATTATGATAAAAAGTACTCATACCCTGCTCATTTGTGACTAACGTTAGCGAATCACCTTGTCTAATATCAGGCCAAATAGACAATAATTTACTGTCGTATTTGTCTGCTAGCTCTTTTTTTCCAATATGCTCCCACTGCTCATTTGTTGCTTTTACGATTTCTTTAGCTTCAAAGTCACGTAAATAGGTAAGTTTAAATTTAATAGGATGCGTTCCTGCGCTGTAATTACCTGAAGGGGTAAATAAAACCGCGTCATATACATCCCAAAATAAATACTCCATTCGTGCTTCGCCTACTTTGTTAAACTGTGTGTTAGCTAAAACAATTGAAGTTGTAAGAAAATAAAAAGTAACTGCCTTTAGTAAAAATTTCAAAATAAGCTCCCTTGAGTCAATGAGTAATGTTACGAAATGGGAATTGTGGGCGATCAGCGATTGATGAATAACTTGATTTTTTGGTTTATAAAAAGAATAACAGTAAACACTGTAGACCAAAGCGCACCGTAAACGAGCCAAAACTGCCATAAAGGTAAACCTAAACTTATTACTTCAAAGCGTGCTCCAGCCCAATAACTTGCTGGCGCAAAAGCCATGCATACTAAAAAGGCCTGCCAAAGCTTTAATTTACTCAAAAAAACCATAGAAGTATTTAAAGAAAGTAATAACGCAGCCCATAAAAAGACGAGCCATAGAGGGAAGGGATAAACTTTAAATTCTAACAAGCCTAACTTTACTGCTATAAATTCTAATAATAGTGCTAAAGGTAGGGCTTTAATAAGAAGTAAGGTGTCTTGTTTTTTTTGTTTTGACAACCAAAACATTAAAACAATAATCAATCCGCTAAAAAGTAGCGAATCAGCTTCAAGCAGCAAGGATAAAAACCACACTGCTTGAAATAAAACAAAATTAGTAACCGAGCGCAATATCATCGTTATCGCTAACAAAACGTGGTTTACGCGCCATTAAATGCACCGTACTTGTTGCTCTAGCTCTAAACGCGCCTTCGCAGTAAGCAAAATAAAATAACCATAAACGATAAAAACGTTCATCAAATTTAGAGCGGTCTAAATCAGGCCAGCTTTTTATAAAACGAATTCGCCAATCTGCTAATGTTCGTGCGTAGTGAGCGCCAATATCATTAACAGTATGAATAACCATATCGGTATTATTTTTAATCTGCTCACTCATTTCGTTAAGCGATGGCAAACATCCACCTGGAAAAATATACTGCTGAATAAAATCAGAGTTTTTTAAGTAATGCTTATAACGCTGATCGCCAATAGTTATGGCTTGTATGAGCATTGCACCGTCGTCTTTTAACAATTCACCACATTGGGTAAAAAAGCTAGGTAAGTACTCATGGCCCACCGCTTCTATCATTTCGATAGAAACGAGCTTGTCGTACTTCCCTTTCAATTGCCTGTAATCAAGCTTAAGTAATGTAATTTTACTTTCAAGACCAAGCTCTGAAATTTTATTAGCGACATAATCATGTTGCTCATCAGATATGGTTGTTGTTGTTACATGGCAATCGTAATGTGTGGCTGCATATATAGCAAAAGCCCCCCACCCTGTACCAATTTCAATTACTGAATCATTTTTTTGAAGCTCAACTTGCTCACAAATGCGTTTAAGCTTGTATTGCTGAGCCTCTTCAAGTGTGGCTTCTTTTGTAGGATATACAGCACTTGAGTAAAGCATTTCTTTACTCAAAAATGATTCGTACAAATCATTGCCTAAGTCGTAATGAGCAACGATGTTTTTCTTAGAGCCCGATTCAGAGTTTTTATTTTTTATGTGATTAAACCGGTGTGCAATATTACTAAAAAATGCGAATTTCTTCTCAAACTCATCAAGTTGCTTCTCATTTATAGCAAATATCTCAATGAAAGAGGTTAAGTTGTCACAAGACCAATGCCCCAAAATATAGGCTTCACCAGCGCCAACGCTCCCAGATAATGCAAATGCCTTATACATAGCTTTATCGTTTACTATAATCGTTGCTTTTAGCACTGAAGATGGGTCACCAAAAACTGTACGCTCGTTTGCATCCACTAAAACAACTTGGCCTGTTTCAATTGACGAAAAGGCTTTAGTCACTAATTTTTTATATATGTTAGTTAACCAGTTTGTGCTTTGTTCGCAATTTAAGCTCGACACTTTATCCATTTAAATACCTATTAATTGTCCTGACTATCTATGTGCTTTATGGCTTGCCTGAGTGACCTAAAAAAGGAACTCGTTTTATAAACAACTTTAACGCTTGATAATAAATACCTTTGAAAATAGACCATGTCATGGCCGGAAAACGTTTAAATAACTTATTAACTTCTTCTTTAGTAAGCTCTTTACGTTTTAAGCGAAGTGTAGCATCAAATAATAGCTCTTCATTTCGCTTATTTTCAATATGTATCAATGTTTTATCAAGCGATTGCTTAACATGCCAATGATAGTTCATATCTAGATTCATAAAAGGTGATACGGAAAAAACCTTTTTAAAGTTCACTTTTTTTTCTAAAGGTACTAAATAATAATGACGTTCGTTCCATGGTGTATTACTTACTTCAGCAATCATGTATTTAAAACGGGTGTCGTTATGACCAAAAAAGTAAAAATTAACAGGACTAAAATACACACCAAAACAACGAAGTTGCCCAAGCATGTAAATATGAGAAAAGGTTTCAGTAATACCTAAATTGGCAAGTTGTTCGTGTGCACGCTCAATAAGAGGACGTTTAGCAAGCTGTGAGGTGCCTGTAAGATAATCAGCTTCATTAAACTTTAACGCCTTTAAGCCTGACGTACCTATGTGTTTATGCACACCATTTAGTTGCTGAGGATTATTTAAATCTACCCACATCATATACAAAGGGTAACTAAAGCGATGTTCTTTAACAGCAAAACGGCGATGTTTAACATCGCCTAAATACACTGCACTAGTCAAATTCGACCCCAAGTTGCTTGGCTACATCTACACCACTGTGTACGCCATCTTCATGAAAACCATTGTACCAATAAGCGCCACAATAGTAACTATTGTTTTGTCCATCAATACTGTGTTTAAGTTTTTGAGCCGCAATAGACTCTTGGTTAAAAACAGGGTGGTGATAAGTAAACTCGCGCAAAATTTTACTTTGGCTTATTCCTTCAAGATGGTTAAGCGTTACACAGAACTGTGTATCTGATTGTATACCTTGCAAAATATTCATTTGGTAGGTAACAACAGCGGCTTTATCAGTGTCGTTATTAAGTAGGTAGTTCCAGCTTGCCCATGCCGCTTTTCTATCTGGTAAAAGGTTTGTATCGGTGTGCAACACCACTGAGTTCTCAGTGTAAGCTATTGCACCCAATACTGATTTTTCTTGCTCAGTCGCATCACCCAGTAGTGCAAGCGCCTGATCTGAATGACAAGCAAATATTACTTTATCAAACTTACTTTGCTCACCATTAGCAAACTCTATTGTTACTTCATCATTTTGACGCGTAACAGATTTAATATCTGTATTAAGTTTAATTTTATCAGCAAAACCTCTGATCAGTGGCTTAATATACTGACGAGAGCCACCTGGTACTACATACCACTGTGGTCTATTGGTTACATCTAAAAGCCCATGATTAAAGAAGAACTTAACAAAAAATTCAACGCCTACGTTTTCCATTTCTTTAATACTGGTAGACCAAATAGCCGCGCCCATAGGAAGAATATAATGGTATTTAAAAAAGTCATTAAACTGGTTATCGTTAAGCAATTGCCCTAATGATTGATCAGACTGGTAATCACCTTTTTCATGCATTGCTTTGCACAGTTTGTTAAACCTAACAATGTCGTACAATAATCGCCAAAATTTAGGTCTAAAAATATTACGACGCTGTGCAAATAAGCTTGTAAACGTATGTCCATTGTATTCAAAACCAGTGGCTTCGTTATGCACACTAAAGCTCATCTGGGTTGTTTGTTTATCAATACCAATGCGCGAAAGTAGCTTTTCAAAATATGGGTAAGTTCGGTCATTAAATACAATAAAGCCAGTGTCTATTGCGTATTTGATGCCGCACACATCAACATCAACCGTTGCAGTGTGGCCACCTATATAATCATTTTTTTCAAATACGGTTACATCGTAATGTTTATGAAGCAAATGCCCACATGTTAAACCAGATACACCAGTTCCTATTATTGCTATTTTTTTCAACGGGCTAATCCTTTTGCGATTTTAAGCCAAATTGGGAGTGGTAAAATACGTAATGCTTTTAATATAAGTGTAAAACGGTACGGAAAGTGAACATCTTTTCGGCGCTTATGTATTCCCTTAATCATATAGTCTGCGGCTTTTTCAGCGGTAACAGCCATAGGCATCGGGAAATCATTTTTATTAGTAAGCGGAGTTTTCACAAAGCCAGGGTGAACTAAAGTCACGTCAACATCTTCTAAATCAACAGCTAAGCTTTTTGCTAAGTAACTTACACCCGCTTTTGATGCACCATAAGCTTCTGAACGAGGTAGCGCAAGATAGGTAACACTTGAGCTGACCAAAACAAGCTGACCACCTGAATTTATTTTAGGAAGTAGCGCCTCAAGGCAATACCCCATAGAGAGTAAATTTACGTTTATTACACGCTCAAACAATGTACTATCAAAGTTTCGTGCGTCATCTATGTATTCACAGTTACCCGCGTTTAGAATAACACGGTCAAAATGAGGAAAGCCAACTGTCGACTCTTTAATGTCTTGTAGATTAGTTGCATCAAATTTACATGCTTGAATATTGTCGTATTTAGCAAGCTCAGCGAGCTTTTCACTATTACGGCCACAAGCTATGACAGTGTCTCCCAACTGCGCATATTTAATTGCTAACTGCTCACCAATACCAGAAGTAGCACCCGTTATAAGTGTGATCATAATTAACCTGCCCTTTTATCAATTAGCTTTATAACACAACCAAGTAAAGGAATATGCTTATATAACAACTCGCCTACATTAAAGTAATCTCTGTGCTTGATAATTTTGCCATTTTCAAAAATAAGCTTACTATGACCTTCTACCGAGATAGTTTTACCTGATGAAAGTTTTGGATGTGCGTAGTGCATAGTCCAATAAATAAAAGCATTGTTTCCGCTATTAAACGAATCACTAATATCAAACTGGCAATGCTTAACATTGCTATATAAGTTAGCAAAGTACCTGCGCAATTCTACAATGCCATTAATTTCATGCATCGGGTCTATAAACTGTATGTTGTCACAGTAAATATCACTCAATAAATCAAGGTTCGTGCTATCAAGCTGTTGGTATATTTCAACAAATTTATCTACTGGTAACTGGTTATCCATATCACACCTTAAATGCAGCAAGTGCACGTTCTCGTGCCGCTTTATGATCAACTATTGCTGGCCAGTAACATTCCTTATCTTTACCAATTGCGGCTAAATAAGTGTGTGGAAAATGAATGTGTTTATCTGGCACGTTTTCAAGCTCTGGCAAATACTTACGGATAAACTTGCCAGTTGGATCAAAGCGCTCGCTTTGTCTGATAGGGTTAAAAACTCTAAAGTAAGGCTGAGCATCACACCCGGTACTTGCAGCCCACTGCCAACCACCATTATTTGAGGCTAAATCGCCATCAATTAGGTGCTGCATAAAAAAACGCTCACCTTCGCGCCAGTCTATTAATAAATGCTTAGTTAAAAAGCTCGCAACAACCATACGTAAACGATTGTGCATCCAACCGGTTTGCTTTAGTTGTAGCATTGCAGCATCCACTAACGGGTAACCTGTTCGCCCTTCACACCATGCTGTAAATTCATTTTCGCTTTTACGCCACACTACGGCGTTATACTTTTCGTTAAAGTTATCACCGCGCGAAAGCTTCGGAAATTCAGCAATTAAATGCCTGTAAAATTCGCGCCAAACAAGCTCGTTAATCCACGTAAACGTTTTACTTTTTGACGTAGTTAAAATATCAGGATAACGCTGCTGAATATTAATAAGCAGCTGTTTAGTGCTTACAATACCCAATGCTAAATACGGGCTTAAACCTGATGTGCCTTTTACGCTGGGTATATCACGCTGATGGTCGTAGCTTGTAAGCTTGTCACATATAAAGTTATCGACCACGGTAGACAGTGTATCGTCGTCAACCGGCCACTTATCTGAGCATCCATCACTTTTTAGTAAGTCGCTTTCATCAAATTTTATTGGATCAGAAGTTAGAGGCCATTGAGGCAAACTAAAGTGTGTATCTTGATACTGCTTTAGCCATGCTCGCTTAAATGGAGTAAACACTTTATACATTTCATTACTTTGATTTTTAACCGTTCCAACAGGTGCAATCAAATCACCTTCGTACAAAGTAAAAGTAATAGAAAGCTCATCGCATTCGTGCAAAATTGCTTTATCGCGGTTTACTTCATTAAGCTCATATTCTGTATTAGCAATTACATGTTTTACATCGTTTGATTTACAGAAACCAATAAGCTCACGCGTACAATCGCCAAAGCTAGGCGCTTCAATAACATGTAAAGTAATGCCATAATCAGCAAGCTGAGATTGAAGATAAGTAACTCGGCGCTTGAGTAAGTCAATCTGGATAGGCGCAGCTTGGTGTTGTTGCCACTGCTTTTCAGACACAAAAAAAATGGCGTGTTTAGCGCCATTGTTTAGCGCTTGAATTAACGCTTCGTTAGAAAAAAGGCGCAAATCGCGCCTAAACCAAAATAATGTATCCATTAAATACCAAATCGTAGTTTTAAATCGTGAGGGTAAGGGTTAAAAAACACTTGTTTTTCAAGATACTCATTTGGGTGAACCTTCAAATGATGTTTTAGCAAAGTAAGTGGTACATACAATGGCACCAACCCTTCGCGGTATTCATCTATTGCATCACGAAGTTCTTGTTTTTCAACCTTCGATAAAAATGTTTTAAAATAACCTTGTAAATGCATTAGCGTGTTGCAGTTATTTCTTCGAGAAGCTGGCTTTTTAAGACCCGTCATCAAGCCTAAAATATATTCATCAGCAACTGCGCTTATATCGTCGCCTACGTATGTTCCTAACAAGTTACCCAAATCGCGATAAGCTTGATAATTATGAGCCATTAGCAAGTACTTATACTGAGAATGAAATTGAGTAAGCTTATGAACCGTAAGCGGCTCTTGTACTAATTTTTGCCAGTTTTTAAATACGTAAATTCTCATTACAAAGTTTTCACGTAAGTGCATGTCATTTAAACGTCCGTTTTCTTCACATGGCAATAATGGGTTGTGCTTCATTATTTGCTCAGCAAAAAAACCAACACCTTCTGAGGTGTTACCTGTTCCTGCTTCATTGTAAATTTTAATGCGCTCCATGCCGCAACTTGGGCTTTTAGCACAAAATACAAATCCACTTAGTTCTTTAGCTTGTTCAGTTGCAACTTTTTTACCATATTCAGTAAGTTGCTGGCCTACTTCACCGGTGCCATCTGGGCGGCATACTTTAATAGTATCGCCCACTTTAACCTGGCGAATAGTTGGACGGGGTATTGGTAAACCTACCGCTACTTCCGGACAAAACCGGGTGTATTCAACGTGTTTACCTAGCTCATCCATACAAAAATTTGACTTTTTATGTCCTGTGTCAAATCTAACTTTTTCGCCTGCTAAGCACGCGCTTATACCTATTTTTATTATATCTGTATGCATATATTCTCTTAGTAAATCAAATTACCTATTGGATTTAGTAACTTGCTGAAGCCCTTATTAAAATGTAGCGCACTACTGACAACTGTAAAGCACAAACAACCATCTTTTGTTAAAGGAGTATGTTGGTGGCTACCATCTTGCCATATAAAGTCACCTGGTACATATTTTCCTTCTTCATCACTAAACTCGCCATCTAGGAGTAAAGTAACTTCAAAGCCAGTGTGCGTGTGTTCTGGTATTTCACCACCAGCATCAATATGTAACAAGCTAGAGCGTAATGGGCCATCATCAAGTGCAATACGCGATCTCGCAAGCTTACCCACTTGGGTAAATTTACTGTGAGAAATACGCGTTAGCGCACGTGGAAGCTGATAGTTATGCTCATTAACTTTAATAGAAACAGGTTCTACTTCATAAACTTCGTCGATAGAATCATCAGACGTGATCATATCAAGCACATTCAATTCAAATTCTTCAAGTAACTCAGGTTGCTCAGCTTGAGGTTTCTCATATTGCGCTGGCTCTTCGCTAAATAATGCGTTTGCGTTGCTTGCCTCAATTTTAGCTACTTTAGCCTGGCACACAGGGCACATATCTACATGTATAGAAACGGCTAAACTCAATGATGTAGCAAGTGATGCATCGCAATACTGTGTCAGTAAAGTTTCACTCGGGTGATGTTTAATCATGCTGATCTCCCATTTCATTACGTAATTTTTGCAAGGCCAAACGTAATCGTGATTTTACCGTGCCTACTGGAATATTAAGTTGATGTGCAAGTTGCTCTTGCGACATGTCTTGAAAATAAACGCCTCTTACCACTTCGCGTTGAGCAATAGGTAATTTGTCTAAATAACGTTTAATTTGTTTATCTTCTAAATGATCACTGTATTCGTGATGTGTATCTTGTGATTCGTTTAATAACGGCCAAATATCTTCGCTTATATTTTCTTCTTTATTACTTTTCATTTTACGAAGCATATCGAATGAAGCATTACGCATAACGGTATAAACCCACGTAGTAGCCGCACCTTTATCACTGTGATACAAATGTGCTTTACGCCAAACAGATGTTAACGTCTCTTGCACAAGCTCCATTGCTTGAGCTTCAACACCAAATTGCTTAATTCCAAAGCGTTTAATTTTTGGCGCAAAGTATTCAAATAAATAGGAAAATGCTTTTTTATCGCGTGACTGTGCAACATCTATAAGCGCTTGCATGAGTTCTTTACTCGGCGTTTCTGGCATGGCAGTGTACTTACCTGTATTAGGTTCACAACGTGGTGACTGTTGTTGACTTACCATAATAATTTATCCCGTTATTGCTTTCGTATTAATTTATACGGGCAATAATTAATTTAGGATCATAAAATTTAGGCAAATTCGTTATTAATCACAGTATGGAGGAAATTCAGTAAGTTATCAAAGTTCGTTTCAAACGCAAGTTGCTGTTTTTTCTCAATAGAAATAGGTAGGAGCTCAAGCCAACGAGCTGCAATCCAAGGCAGTTTGTCAAAGTGAGTTTTTTTGTAGAGTAAATTAAGTTCCGGATTACTTTTAAACACGTTTAAAAGCGCATCATGCAATAAGTCATGTTCGCCAACTGAGTTGTTAGAATCCTTATACCAATATGGCGTATTACAAGAAGACACCAAACCATGTCGCAGTTCGTCCTCATCTTGATAAACATCATTTATTTGAACGCTTTTAGATGCAAACACATCGATTAATAATACATCGTTGTCGTCTTGGTCAAAATCAATAATATCAACAAGGCAACCTTGCGCGCTTATATTAAATGGCGTGTCGTGCTCAAATGTACAAAGCACAAACCCTGTATTGTTTTTTAATGCGGTTTTAACCATATTTAAATAGCGAGGCTCAAATATGCGTAATCGCGTATAGCCTTCAGGTAACATAAAAATGGGTAATGGAAAAATCGCACGTTTCATAAAGTCTACTTCTTTCAAACACTCTGCCTTTATTTACGTGCGCTTTTGCTAAGTCGATCAGCTTAGTATGAATCGAATTAATTACCAGCTATATAATTGGCTAAAGATTAAACCAACCTCCCATAGCTTTAAACACTTGAACCGAGTAATAAGCGCTAATCATACTGACTACGGGTGCTAACATTAATGCAAATAATCCAAGTTCACTGCTCATCGTTTTAATCCTTTAAATAATTTATTTTGCGTTTTTAATACTAGGGGCTGTTGATCTTTGTAGTACATATATCAATCAGCCCACATTGGTAGCCACATCATAGTAAATGCTAAAGCGAGCATTGAATGATAATTTCGTTCAAGCTTTTCATACCGCGTGGCTATCCCT
>NZ_JASDCB010000067.1:0-24228 GCF_030408135.1 Pseudoalteromonas sp. APC 3691
TGCGCATCTTATACAGTATGCCTTCGAGCGTTTTTCTATGGTCGGGCTTATTATAAATTCGACCACTTAAGTACATTACTTTTGATAAGACATTCCATGTCCCGTCTGTTAACATTAATCTTGGCATGTAGGTTCGGTGTAAAGTTTTCTGGCGAATTCAATTATACCTTATCTTCATGCTGTTTGTTTTTCATACCACAAAGATCAACACGCCCTAGAATGCTCAGAAAAAAAATAATAACACATTCGGTGAAAATACTGATGTTGAAAGCTTCTTAATAGGTTATCGTCGTTGGAAAAATGATCCAAAAAACAAAAATATTATTAAAAATTATTTAGGGATTGAATGTTCGTCGCAGTGCCAGCTACAGGCTTAATAGAGCGTTTAGCAATCATATCTCAAGTTTATGTGCTGCAAGCTATTGCCAACAGCACAAATATAAAAGCCTTAACACTACTCCAAATGAGAATCATCAGGCTTTTTGGGTCTATCAGCTAGCTCTGTTAAGCCGTCTTCGCAATCACCGCTGTCGCAGGTATTTAAATCGCTTTGTGCTTGTTTATCTTGTTGCAGAACTTGTTTTAAATCTTCCATGCGTTGGCGCACGGCTACGCCGTAGCTGGCGTCGTCTCCCCATAATGCAGCAAGTTGTACTACTGCAGCGCGGTCGTGGTCTCTAAACAGCTTACCTGCGCGCTCTGCATCTTGTTTAGTGTTACCTAGTAACTCGAGTGCTTCTACGGCAAGGTTAATAGCTGAGTCGACTGTTTCGCGGTTAAACGCATCTACTTTTAAATTAAGTAACTGATACGCATGGCGGCGGTCGATTGCGCGATCAACTATTTTAAGTTGCGGGTAGTTTTTATGCGCGAGCTTAATTATCTCAATGGTTTTATCGGGGTTATCAATTGCAATTACCAGCATTTGCGCGGTGTGCGCGCCTGCGGCTTCAAGGAGTTCTTGGCGTGCGGCATCGCCATAAAATACGGTATTGCCAAAACGGCGTAGTAATTCTATTTGGCTAGGGCTGTGATCAAGTACGGTAATTTCGTAGCCTTGCGCGTGCAGTAAACGCCCCATAATTTGACCAAAACGTCCGTAGCCCGCAATAATTACATGCTTAGCGGTGCTAATTTGCTCGGGTTTATCAAACTCAGGTAAAGCACTGCTACTGCGTTTTTGTATTTGCTCATAAACCATAAGTAATAACGGCGCTATTAGCATTGATACCGCTACAACTAAGGTAACAAGGCTGGTTTGCTCGGGCGTTAAAATACTTAAGGTGGTGGTTACGCTTAAAAGTACAAAGGCAAACTCACCCCCTTGGGCAAGGGCTAGGGCAAATAATAACTGCTGTTTACTGTTAATTTTAAAGGTAACGGCAAGGGCAAATAAAATGCAGGCTTTAACTACTATGAGTAAAACCACTAAGCCTATAACGGTACTAAACTCGTTAAATAGCAGCTCAAAGTTAATTGATGCGCCAACCGTTATAAAAAACAATCCTAAAAGTAAGCCTTTAAAGGGCTCTATATCGGCTTCTAATTCGTGTCTAAATTCACTCTCGGCAAGTACAACGCCGGCTAAAAAAGTTCCCAATGCAGGCGATAAACCAATACTTTGCATAACCAGTGCAATAGCGACCACTAAAAACAGTGCAAAAATAGTAAATATTTCACGCATGTGCGTTTGGGCAATGTATCTAAATAACGGGGCCGATACGTATTTACCGCCGGCAATAATAGCGGCAATAACCGCAACCGATACACATACTTGTTGCCATACCGGCCAGCTTGCAATAATTGAATCGCTGATTTCTTTTGTGTTAGTTTGCGGGGCAAATGCAAGCAGTGGCAATAGGGCTAAAATAGGAATAATTGCGATGTCTTGAAACAGCAATACCGAAAACGCGTTTTGTCCGGCTTCTTGCTTTAGCCAGCCTTTTTCTTCAAGGCTCTGCAGCACAATAGCAGTAGAGGAGAGCGCCAGCATTAAACCAATGGCGAGTGCGGTTTGCCAATGCATGGCAAAAAACCAATAACAAAATGCAAAAATTGCCGCTGCCGTTAACACAACTTGCAAGCCGCCAAGCCCTAAAATAGAGTGGCGTAATGTCCATAAACGCGAAGGTTGTAGTTCAAGGCCCACTAAAAACAGCATCATTACTACGCCAAATTCAGCGAAGTGCATTACATCGGTTTGATCGCCCACAACACCCAGCGCATAAGGGCCAATGAGTATGCCGGCAATTAAATAACCTAACACTGAGCCAAGTCCGACTCGTTTTGCAATAGGGACAGCTACAATGGCTGCTGCTAAGTAAATTAAAGCAATTTCTAACACGCGTTTATCCTAATAACATCAAGGCTTTTAGAATGGCTTAGCTGCTTATAAAATACAATGGATTATATGGCTCAAAGTTGCTTATTTATCAGTAGCTATAACACTAATGGTTATAACTACTGGGCTAAAAATAGCACTTTATGTTGAAGGGCTTATTTGGGGGCTAAATATTACAAATACTTATAATTGCTGAGCTCGGTTGGCCTGAATCAGAATGGTAAATAGTAATGTTTGAGCTGATTGTATTTTCAACGTTTGTTTCAATTGCTGTTACTTCAAATTCGGCAGATGCAGGTAGGTCGATATCCAATTCGCTATCGAGGTAAGTACTTCCGCTTTTTTGCAAAGTAAGTGGTTTTGTTTGATCAAAGCTAAATTGAAAGCTATCTGACGCTAAAAGTGTATCTACCATGTTAAAGCGTAGGTTAACTGTGTCGGGGCCTGAAAACTCAGCACACACAAATACCGAAACCTCAACAGCTTGTAAAACGGGCATGCTATTTTGGCCTATATCCACAGTAAAGTTGCTTTGTGTAATAGCTACAGAGTTGTATTCCCCTGCTGCAATCCTTTGATCTGCTGTTGTTATCGTTATTTTTTCACCTTGCGCTAAATTAACCTCTTCATCAAAAAAGCCATTTGTATTGGTGCTGTACTGCTGTCCATTAATTGTTAGCTGTGCATTGCTTATAGCCGCTTTTTGCACATTAGTGAGTTGCCCTTTAATACGACTGGTAAGTTGTGCAGAGTTAGTTACTGTAATTGAAAATTGCACACTTTTTGAAAAGCCATCAGCATCAGTTGCTATAACGGTTAGCGTGTAACTACCTGTCATATCGGCGATAAATTCGGTAATACTTTGGTTTGCATTGCTTAAGCTGGTGCTCGAGCCTGATGGGGCTGATAGTGTCCAAGCGTAATCGAGAGTGGTTCCTTCTGGGTCGTAACTTTGGCTTACATCAAATTTAACTGCATTGCCCACTACATCGTAGCGTGATTGCTCCCCCGTGAAGCTAATTACTGGCAATGCGTTTTGTATTACATCAATTGTTAGGGTTTTTGTGTCAGAGAACTGCACACCATCGTTAGTGCGTAACGAAATAACAACTTGCCCCTCTACTGATGCGCTAAACGTTGGTTTTGATATTGTATTACTGCTAAGCGTTGCTTGGCCTTGCGACGAAATGATTTCCCATTGGTAACTTAGTGGCTGGCCTTCTGGATCGTAACTAGTTGAGGCATCAAGTAAAACTTGTTCATCAACCGTTATGGAGGTTTCATAAGTTACCAAAGTAACAGGCTTTTTATTGCTACTGGCATGCAGTGCTGAGGTTGCTTGGTTTGAGCTTAATTGCCCATCAGATACAGTAAGCACTACAACGTAGTCGCCTTCTTTATCGGCAATAATAGAGGGTGTTGCTGATGTACTGTTAGTGAGTTGCGATGCACTATTTACAGGCTTGGCTTGTAACTGCCAGTTATAACTCAGCGTATCTCCGTCTGGGTCGCTGCATTGTTGGCACTGCAAAGTGGTTGATTCGTTTAACGTAATATCACGTTCGGATTCAAGTATTGCAATGGGGGCTTTATTACTTGTGGTAACAGTTAAAATAACTGATGCGGTATCACTTTCGCTTTGTTGATCGGTAACAGTGAGTGAAAGCGAGTAATCTCCAGCTGTTGACGCTGAAAATCCAGCGGTATGATTTTGCATGTTTGAAAGAGCCGGCGTGCTGCCCTGGGGTTTTGATGTAATTGCCCACGCATAACTAAGCGTATCGTTTTTATCGGGATCAGTGCTTTGGTTACCATAAAGTGTAACAACTTCATTTGGGGCAATTGTTTTATTTTCTACGTTAATAACCGCTTGTGGTGATGAGTTAGAATTAAGCGATTCACTTTTTATGAGTACGACAGTGCTTGCTGTATCACCTTGTGAATTAGTAACGGTAAGCTCAACTTTAAACTCGCCTATTTCGTCTGCAACAAACTGGCTTTTTACTTGAGTCGCATTTTCAAGCGTTGCATTACTTGCTACGGGCTTGGTAATAAATTGCCATTTGTATTGATTAATGGCGCCGCTGGTTGTGCTACTTTGCGCGCCATTTAAAAGCACAACATCACCTTGTTTAACGGTTTGTGTGCTACCTGCGTTAGCAATTAGTTGGGTATTTGCAGTAACGGTGAATTGTTTTTGTGCAGGTGTGCTTGAAAGCTTGCCATCATTCACGGTTAATACTAATTGGTACTCTTGTGCTTCAGATACTGAAAACTCAACGGTACTTTCATTATTAACCGTAATCGGTATTTCTACTTGCGCATTTTTGCTGGTTAATTGCCATTGATAGGTGAGTGCATCGCCATCGGAGTCACTACTTTGTGCTGCGCTAAAAACGAGAGTGGTATTTACTTTAAACTCCGATTGCTCGGTAGTAATAACTGCAATAGGCTTTGTGTTAGTGCTGAGCGGTTTAGTTACTGTTTTGGAGTCTGAACCTCCAGAGCCACAAGCTACGAGGGTGAATAAAGCAGTAATTAAAATTAATAACTTCCATTTCATAATATTAATATGTACCTAAATTAGCTATAAAGCAAAAAAATAAATCAAATAAGTAAACTTTCATTATTTTAGGAAAGAGTTAACGCGAAACAGTGTTGCTTTTAAATAACTTATACTTTGAGAGGAGTGCTTTATGCCCAGATTGATAGGGCATAAAGTGTATTAAATGGCAGTTGAATAACGCTTAAATAAAGTTAGTCAGCTACTTTTACTGAACCGCTAATATTATCGATACTTACATCGCCCGAGCCCGACTCAGTAATAGTCAGCCCCTTTGCATGATTAACGCGAATATCACCCGAACCGTCTTCAATTGTTACGCTTGAACCAATATGCTCAATAAGCAGGTCGCCAGAGTTATCATCAACATTAACTGCACCGCTAATATGGCTTATTACTATATCACCCGATCCATCTTCAACGTTTAGCGAACCGGTTATGTTGCTCACGTGCATTTCGCCAGAACCATCGTCAATAGTTGCATTGCCGCTTACGTTGTTAATATGAATACTGCCAGAGCCGTCGGTTAGTTCTAGATTACCCGCGATGTTTTCAAAGTTTACTTCACCTGAGCCATCGTCAACAATTAGGTTTTTAGCACCGCTTATCGTTAAATCTCCTGAGCCGTCTTTTACATCAATATTGCTTTGCATAGCATTTATTAAAATGTCGCCTGAGCCATCATCAATATCTAAATTTAGATTACTTGGCACAGTGACCACTAAATCAATATGTGGAGACTGACCATTGTAAAAGCTAATACCATTACGGCTTTTATTTTGGGCAACAAGCTTTGCCTGTTTACCGTCTTGCTCTAGCGTTAGCTCGTACTCATCTTCAATATCGGCTGTGTAAATGGTGGCATCAACACTAATGCTGGTGGCTGTTTTTGAGCCTTTTATTTCAAGGCTACCTGCGCCGCTTAACACATTTAAATATTCAAGATTATTGCTTGGCAGTGATAGCTGTTGAGTTTGCTTTACTGAGGCAACGCTTGGCGATATATGAAATACACAGCCACTTAATAATAAAATGCCGCCAATAAGCGAAAGTGGTTTTGTAATGCTAGATACAGTTGATGAGCTCATGTTTAGTCCTTTGTGTTTTTGTTTGTATTTATATAAACAATATAGAGCAAAAATGAGGCCGAAATGTAAGTTGTTGTTTTATATGGGGTGGTGGTTTTTTATGAAAGTTGAAATACTAATAAGTGGTTAAAATAACTAACTATTAATAAAAAAGGATGCGCGATGCATCCTTTTATAATTGCTCAGCTTTTATTAGTAAACTAATTAAAAGCTGTAAGTAATATTACCGTATAAAAAGCGTCCGTCTAATCCGTAAGGTGCATACGGTGTGTACGGGAATATTTGGCCAAAGTCAGAGTAACCAATGTTATCCACGGTGGCTTGTGGGTACTGATCGAACAAGTTGTTTGCGCCAACGGCAAATTTCCAATATTCGTCTGGACGGTATGCCACTTCTAGGTCGGTGATCCACTTAGGGTCTAGGTATTCATCGCGATCAGCTGTAGTTGATATATCAGCGACTTCACCATAACGTGTGGCACGAAGCGTTGTTTGCCATTCGTTAAAGTTCCACACTGCTGATAGGTTCCATTTGCTATCTGGCGTGCCCTCTTCAAAGCGACCTACTTCACGACGCGCAAACACTACGTAGTCGTCACCTAGTGAGTTAAGTTCGCTTGGGTTGTCGTTTACGTGTGTTACTTCGGTATCGTTAAAATTAGCTGCTACGTTTAGGCGTAAATCACCTAAGTTGTCTAAATCTAGGTTATAAGTGGCAACTATATCTACACCTTGCGTGCGTGAATCGATAGCGTTGGTAAAGTAACGTACGCTTTCGGTATTTAGCTCACCGGCATTTTGTAGTATTTCAACAACTGCATCGCCCTCTAAGTTTTCAGACAATACAATACGGTCATCAATATCAATACGGTACGCATCAACGGTTAAGCTAAAGCTGCCTTGCGTGTACATAAAGCCCGCAGTAACGTTTACTGACTCTTCTGCATCTAACGGCTGTGCGCCTAGCGCTTGCGCTGCTGCAGAATCGGTTGGGAATAGACCAACTTCAAATGGTTGGTTGTTCTCAAGTACAGTAGAGATTTGGCGGTACGAGCTTTGCGCTAAAGATGGCGCACGGAAACCGGTGCTAATTGCACCGCGCAGCGATAGGTTTTCAGTAATGCTGTAACGCGAAGCAAGCTTAGAAGTAAATGTGTCACCAAAGTCGCTGTAATCTTCATAACGACCCGCTAAAACTACGTTCCATTTTTCTGTTAAGTAGGTATCAAGCTCAACAAATAAAGCGATGTTATGACGGCTTTCGTCAGTCGCACTTTCTGGTCCAAAACCAGCAAGTACTTGCGCGCCACCGGCTGCAATTGGGTTGCCGTTGCTATCAAGTGCGGTGATGTAAGACGCTTCTTCGCCTTCTTCTATTTTGTAGCTTTCGTGGCGGTATTCAGTACCTACGGTAAAAAATACGTCATCAGGTAAGCCTAAATCGAGTGTGGTATTGGCTGTTGCGTTTACTAAAAACTGATCGTAAACCAATGCACCGTTGTCAAATTCGGTTGGGCTGTCGGCACCTAGTGATGTGTTAATACTATTTACAACACCGAAGCCAAAGTCGTTGCGGCCGTAGTTGGTACTTACATCCCATGTCCAGTCGTTAGTTTCGCCTTTTAAGCCCAGTGCAAATGAGTAGTCTTGTACGTTCGTTTCAATTTGCGGCAAAAAGCCATCTGGGTACACTTCTAAAACGTTACGGCTGTCTTTTGCTCGGCGGTAAAAACCACCTGAATTACCTTCACGCTTTGAGTAGCTACCAAATGAATAAAGGTTTAAGCCGTTATCTAAATCGTAACCCATGTTGTAAAACAACGCGTAATCTTCAAGGTCTGCTTTACCGAAACGGTGGTTGTAACGATCGATAGTAAATTCGCGTGGGTCTAGGGTGCCATCATCAAGACGGCTGTATTGTTCGCGTGGGTCAAAGCCTGAGCGTTGCGTTGAGTCGTTATCGCGGTATTCAATTGATACGTTTACAAAGCCGTTATCAGATAACGCAAAACCAGAGTTTGCACTAACTGTGCGTGTTGCACCGTCGTTTACTTCTCTGTCGCCACCGGTATTAAACGCTAAGTCGCCGTTAGCATCTGCATAGGTGCTTTCTAGCTGAGGTACGCCAGCCATTTGAGTATCGTATTTACCGTACGTTACGCTAACGCTGCCGCCTTCTGAGGCATCTTTAAGTACAATGTTAATTACCCCAGCAATTGCATCAGAACCGTACTGTGCGGCTGCGCCATCACGTAGTACTTCAACACGTTTAATTGCAGAGGTTGGGATCATGTTCAAATCAACAGCGGTAGAGCCTCGGCCAACAACACCCGCTAAGTTTAATAGCGCACCGGCATGGCGGCGCTTACCGTTTATAAGTACTAATGTGTGATCGGGTGCTAATCCACGTAAAACAGCTGGTTTTGCATGGTCAGTACCATCACCCATAGTGGCACTTGGGTAGTTAAAGCTAGGTACTTGGTTTGCTAGTATTTGGCTTATTTCTAGCTGACCCGTACTTTGCATATCACCGCTGGTAATAATATCTACAGGTACTGAGCTTTCGGCAATACTGCGTAAGCTACGGCGAGTACCTGTTACTGAAATCACTTCAATGCTTTTTTCGGCTTGAACATCTTGTTCTGCAGCAAATACAGAAGAATAGGGTGCACTAAGTGCAGAAGAAACGGCCAGGCTAAGTGCTACTTTTTTGGCTGATAATGGCTTTAACATGATGTTGATTCCCTTGAGGGCTGCTGACTATTGATTTTAAAAAGGAGCGCATCATATAGAAGCGACTACCCTAGTGCAAAGATAAAAACTATCTAAGATATTCTAAGTTGTTAACAAGTAAGGTCACTGTCTACGCGTGATATAGGCGTTTGGATCGTTGTAGTTGCAATCTTGTGTCGAATGGTTGCGAATTCAAGGGGATTTTAGATAAAAGTTAGTAAGACGTAAAAAGGCCAAGCAAATGCTTGGCCTTTCAATTTTTTAAATTTAGTAATTTAAATTATTCAGGGGCAACTTCAAGCGTTGTAAATAATGCATAACGTCCTGCATCTACGCCTTCTTCATTTACGGTAACCTTGTTAGAGGTTTCGATTAGGTATAGGCCTGGCTCTTTCCAAGTAATTGTAAACATACCGTCTTTATCGGTCGTTACTTTTACTTCGCCACGCTCGTTACGGTAGCGTGTGTCGCCTTTTAAAATACTTACTTCAACGCCTTCACCAGCAGATTTACCATCTTGTAGTAACTGAAAACGTGCTTGTTCACCTACAAATAAATCGTTTGGATGCGTTGGACCGCTAAGCTCTAAGCCTAAACCTAGCTGTGCAGGTTTTGAGGTGCCATTTCGGCTTACAAATGTATCTACTGTTGAAACAACCTTCGTTGTCGTTACATCTTTTGCATTGCTAGGTAACTCGGCTTCTGTTTTTTTACCAAATACGCGCTTGCGCTTACCTTCTTCGTTTTTATAGAAGGTCATGTACATTGGCTTTTGGGTCATTGCAATGTGGTAAGTGCCTTGCTCTGTTAAGCTTACCGCAGCTGAGCTTTTACGCTTTAAGTAATAAGCACGGATCGTTTCAGATACTGGCTCACCATTAGGCGCAAGTGCCATTAATAACGTATCGTCGTACTCTGCGCCTTTTTCTTTAGGTTTAAAGGCTTTGTCTGGTGCAAAAATTTCGTTTGAGATGCTGGCGTCAATCATTACGTAATGCGCTTTATCGCCTGATAAAGATGTATGCGAAGGTAGTAACCAACGTCCGTGTGCACTTGCTGAAGTTGACACTAAAGCAGATAAGCTCAATGCGCCGATTAATGCCGTTTTTAATAAATTAATTTTCATTGTATTTCCTTAAATTCAAATGATTAAGTAGCAGCTACTTAGTGCTTACAGTGACGAAGCTTTTAGAAAACTCGTTTTTACCATCAATTGTTAGTTTGCCTGATTTAGTTAAATCGAGCTCAACGCGGGTGTAATCTCTGCCGCCTTCTTCGCGTACAACTTCAATATTTAGTAGGTATTTACCTGGTTTTACTGGGTTACCGTCTAAATCATTACCTTGCCAATTTATGGTGTAAGTACCCGCGCGCTTTGTTGCGCCGCTAATGCCGTCAAAGTTGGCATCGCTTTTACCGGCTTTACGCCACCATTGGCGTAAGTCTTTAAACCATTCTGCTTTTTGCACCCAAAGTGCAAGCGTAGTTACGTGTTTGCGCTCTGGTGTTTCAAGCCAAACTGCAACGTACGGACGGTGGTACGGTTGTATTTCTAAGTCGGGAAGCGTTAATTCAACCTCTAGCTGTGGTGTTTGCGCATGCGCTGATGTTTGAAAAAACGCAGCGATGAGCAGTAATGCGGCGCTTATAAATAATTTAAATTTAACCATTAAGACACTCCTTTTATTTGTGGAACCCAACATAAATAAATAACCAGTGGAGTTGCGACTCCCAGTACGGTTATCCATATTCCTGCTAAGCGTTTTTTTCTATTTTGAAACAAAATAATCATGCCGGTGATGGCAAATAAAATCATTAGTACGGCAGATATATCGATTACCCAGCTCCATACTTCACCGCTGTGGCGACCTTTATGTAAGTCGCCAATAAGGCTTAAAAAGCCGCCTGTTTGGTAATCTAGGTTTAACTCGCCGGTTGTAAAGTCGAGCTCTGCGTAGGCAAACCCTGCAGGCAATGGGTAGTCGAGCATGACGAGCGCGTCTTCTTTTTCCCACTCAATGCTTTTTACTTTTGTAAGTGCATATTGCTCGGCTAAGTAAGCTTCTATTTCTGGATAAAGCGTTGGTAGCGTATTTAGCTGTTCATTTGCTTTAGTAACTAGCTCTGCTGGAATTGTTGCAGTTACTTGGCCGTTATTTTTATCGTTTTTAAGCCAGTCAACATGGTTAAGCACAATGCCGCTAACGCAAAATAAAATAAGCAAAAAAAACAAAGCTGTAGAAATATAAATATGTAGAGCACGGCTTGTGCTATACAAAGCCCGCTTATTAATAAACGACATAAAAACAGTTAATAAATTAAATTTACAACATGATAATGATTTGCATTAGCTATTACAAATTTACTTACTTATCTTTACATAAAAACTTTAAAACAAAGGTGTATGCAGGTAAAAATGAACATTTAATGCTTAGGAGGGCAGGAAGGTCTTAAAATAAGATAAATCATTACCGATACTTCTACTACTGCAACGAGGCAAATAACCCAAATAGGAGCGGCTGAGTACAGTAAAAATATAAAGCCAATTAACATGCCAATGGCGGCGTAGCATTTGGCTTTAACAGGCACTACTTTATGGGCTTGCCACTGCTTTAGAGTTACACCGTAACGAGGGTGGTTTAACAGCCATTGTTCAAGCGCGGGTGATGAGCGAGTAAAGCAGGTGAGCGCTAAAATAAAAAATATAGTGGTAGGCATGACCGGTAACACAATGCCAATAATACCCAAGGCTACAAGTATTAAGCCAAGCGCTTTAAACCATAAGTTTTTATAACAAATAAACACCGCTTTTATATTCACTTAGGCTCTTTTTAGGCGTGTTATGGTATCTCTAATTGTAGGCTAAATAGCTATTAATTCGAAGCTTAAAATCAATAAAAAAGGGCAAACTAAGTTTGCCCTTTTAAAAAATAAATGCGGTTAACAGTTTAGAAGTAGTAACCTACGTTAATGTTAAAGCGACGCTCTGTATCGCCTTCACCAATAATTGAACCGCCAATAAATGGCTGGTTACGTGCTTGAATAAAGTCAAAGTACGTAAATAATGGGCCTGCTGATACGCTCATACCGGTTACGTTCATCCATGTGTCTGCACTGTCGTCAGATTTATCGTAAATGATGCCGTAATCGTTGTAAAACTGCACGCCTGTTATTGGGCCTAAATCAACCGATAGGTCATAAGCTACGTTAAAGTTAGTCATAGTCGCTTCGCTTGATACGGTATCGTAGTAGTCAAATGCACCTACAACAAAGCGGTTGCTGTTGTCGTCTAGGTCGTAGTCGTACTCACCGTGCTGAAATTGAATATTCCAGTTATTAATTTGGCTGTTTACGTGGAACGCCCATGCGCCATAGTTACCTGCACTATCGTTACCATCATGTAGGCCACCACTTAATAGTGATACACCCACATCTGTTTTAGCGTTTTCGCCATGCTCAATTTGATACACTGTGCGGGCTGCAAACGTGTTGTATTCACCAAGGCGAGAACCTGGGGCATCATATGTGCCTTCGGTGGTTGCACGGCTACCAACAATATCGAAAGAGTAACGTTCGTTAACTTCAGAGCTGCCATCAACGCCGCCTACTTCATCATTTTTGAAAAAGCCTAGGTCTAGCTTCCAGTTGTCTTTTAGTTTACGGTTTACTGTTACACCCAAATCAAAGTCGTCTTCTAGGCCAACATAGTAGTTAGTACTAAAAAAGTAGCTGTGTGAGTTGTAAGGACCATTACCAAACGGTACTGGAGCAATACCTGCTTGTGCTTCCCAGCCATCAGTGAATTCGTAGCCTAAGTAGGCGTACTTAACCACGGTCATGTAGTCGTAAAAGCGAAAATCACCATTTACAGAAATATCGTTTATTTCGCCAGATAAGTTAATACGAAATACTTCAAAGTCTAAATCGCCGCTACGATCTTGAGTGTCTTCATCGTATGAATTAGTGCTGTAGTTAAAACGCACTGCTCCACCTACTTTAATGCCTTCATCTTTTTTCTCAGGCTCTGCTGCGGCAACTTCAACCACTTTTTGATCAGATTTTTTACTGATGTTTGCAACTTGTTGTTCGTGTTGCTTGTTAATTTGTTGCTGTTTTGTTTTTTCATCAGCTAGCTTATTCTCAAGCAACTGCATTTGTTGCTTAAGCTGTTTAAGTTGGCTTTGTAGTGTGTCTAGATCATCAGACGCATAAGAAGTGCTTGTAACACCACCTAAAACTAGTGCTAGTGTTAATTTTGAGAGTTTAGTCATAATAGCCGCTCTGCTTGTGATTAAAAAATAAAAAATTCAAGACGTCAAAAGACGCCTTACGTTTAGAGTAAGTACAAAACTATGTATTTTTTTTATTGTTTATTCTTTAGGAGCTTGAGTAAGCGCACCAACTTCTAGAAGGGGCGATGCATCTAATTTATCTGCATCCATCATCGCGGCTACACGCTGCATTGATGAGAGTAAAAGGCTCTGTTCCCACTCAGCAAGCGCAGAAAACTTTTCAATAAAGTGTTCTTGCAATGGCTGAGGTGCTTTATCAAGTAACTCTTTTCCTTTCTCGGTGAGGTATAAGCTCACTCTGCGTTTATCCATTTGACTGCGTACGCGTGTTACTAAGTTTCTGCTTTCTATTCTGTCGAGAATATTGGTGACCGTTGCTGGGCTTAAATTTACGTTTTGAGCAATACGGCTCGCCGTTATTCCATCGGTTTTTCTAACTTCTTGCATTATAAGCAATTGTGGGCCTGTTAAACCCGAAGTTTTATTTAGCTGCTTAGAATGTAAGTCAATCGCGCGGATCACTTTACGTAAAGAAACCAATAACTCGTCATATTTTTGCATTTGCTTATCTCGTCGATGGGGCGGTAGTTTGCCGTAATCGCGAAATGTTACACATCAAATAAATTGAATTCAAACAATATATTGCACATTAGGCCGCTTTTATTGGTTTTTAATAGTTAGAGCAGTAACTAATGTAAAATTATGTTGTTTAAATTATAGTAAATTTTCTTAGCATCTTGTGTGCATTAAGTTGCGCACAGTACGTATGTTGTGAATAATTGGCAAGTCTTATTGTATAGACTTTAGTATTATTCATTTACAGCTGTTAGTACAAAGTAATTGTTTGTGAGTTTACTGTATATGTATTAATCGGCAATGAACAAATTCAGCAATCAATATTTAATATCATTAGCGTATACTTTAAGCATGCATTATTGTTTCTGTACAAATATTAAAAATCTTTAGTATCAGTATTATAGGGGAAGGTATGAAATTATCGCCATCAGTTAGCATTGAGCAAAGCGAAACCGGTCTTGAGTTTATTAAAATAGCTAGTGCAAAGTGCGACGCAAAAATATTTTTGCAAGGTGGGCAAATTACCGAGTATATCCCTAAAAATAACAAGCCACTTATATGGGTATCACAAGACGAAACCTATCAGGAAGGGGCAAGTATTCGAGGTGGTATTCCTATTTGTTGGCCGTGGTTTGGCACACACGCTAATGATGGGTGGCCTGCCCATGGTTTTGCGCGCACAAGCGTGTGGCAAGCTGATGAAGTACACGAATCTGATGAGCAAATTACAGTTAGTTTAAAGCTACCCATGAAGCTTGTTAATACGACGTATTGGCCACATCAGTCAGCATTAAAAGTTGAGTTTGTATTAAGCGATAAATTACAGGTTCGCTTAACTACGACTAACTTAGGGAGTACGCCGTTTAGCTTTACTCAAGCGCTGCATACCTATTTTCCTACATCAGACATTACAAATACCCATGTTGATGGTTTGCAAGGCGCGCAATATATTGAGTTTGGTGAAGGGCCATTTGTACAAAATGATGTTGTAAGTTTTGAGCGCGAAACCGACATGGTTTATACACAAGCAAATACAATGCAAACTATTAATACGCCAGAGGGTGTTATTAATGTGAGCCGCGAAAATTCAAGTTCGTGTGTACTGTGGAACCCATGGATAGAAAAATCAAAACGCTTATCTAACTTTGCTGACGATGAGTATAAAACGATGCTCTGCTTAGAGGCTGCTAACGTATTGACAGATAAAGTAACGCTTGAGCCAAAACAAAGCCACACCTTAATAACCACCATTAGTTGGTAATTAATTAAAAGCAGTAATAGGGATAAATAGTGTTTAACAATCAACAAATAATGGATTTACCAAAGCATAGTGATATTAGCTTTAAGCCATTGGCTGATAAAGCCTTACTACATGCACAGCTTAGCTCGCTTCTGTTTTATATACCGCTAATTGGTGCGCTGATTGCGGTTTGTTATTTTAATGAAGCCTTTGCTAATAATGCACAAACGTATTTGCTAATTGGTATGCCTATTTTAGTGGCCGTATCTATGCTGTACAACATGATAAGTGTGAGGTTGCGAGGTTTCGCAGTGCGAAATCATGACATTGCTTTTAAAAAAGGTGTTATTTGGCAACAAGTGACAGTATTACCTTTAGCACGTGTACAGCATATGGAAATACACCAAGGACCAATAGAGCGAAAACTCAGCCTTGCGAGCATTAAATTATTTAGCGCTGGCGGTGTAAGTGCCGATTTACAAATTAGTGGATTAACCCATGATGATTGTAAAAATATGCGCCAATTTGTACAAAACTACCGCCAAGACGACACAACACCTCAGGCAACTTTAGTCGATGAGTAATACAACTATCGAAGATCAAGTCAGTCCTATTTACTGGCAAAAAGTATCGCCTTGGGCGCTTTTATATTTTGTTGTGCACTTTAGTGTGCGCTTTGTAAAAGATGGCCTTTTAAACTTACTACCTATGTTTGTAGTGTTTGTTACTCAAGTGGAAAATAAGTTGTTTTGGGCGCAGGTGGCAGGCGGTATTGCACTAGTTTTATTATTTGTTTACTCATTTTTATATTATTTAAATTTTAAGTTTTGTATTAGTAGCGACAACGAAATATTGCTTAACAAAGGTGTATTTAAAAAAGAGCGACTTACGCTGAAATTTGGCCGTGTGCAAAACGTTAATATTGCCGAGCCATTTTATTTTACCCCTGTAAACTTAGTTAATTGTATTTTTGATGCTGCTGGCAGTGTGTCACAAGAAGTTGTTTTACCAGGCGTCACCAAAGATTACGCACAGCAAATGCGTAAACAAATATTTGATTTTAAAGCGCAGCAACAAGAAGAAATACAAAATACTGAACAAAGCGAAACAGACACTATCGAAAACAAGCTAAGCATTAGCAATAAAGAAATAGCTAAATTTGGTTTAATGTCGAATATGGCTATTTTAGCAATCGCTGCTCTTGCCCCTTTTATAAACCTGATTGTTGATTTTTTAGAGAAGCAAATTATTACCAAAGTAGAAGGCTTTTATCAGCAAGAGCTGGGTATGCTGGCCAGTGCTGCTACCTTTGCAATGATCACCTTAATTATTTTGTTAGTTTTGGCTGCTGTGATGCTATCGGTGACTATGTCGCTTATTCGTTTTTACAATTTTGAGCTTTATTTTAAAGGTCAAAAGTTTAAACGTATTACTGGCTTGTTAGAGCGCCATCAGCTTTCGATGAGCATGGATAAAGTGCAATCTATTGTTATTAAGCAAAATCTAATGGGGCGATTATTAAAGCGATTTACCGTTGAGTGTTTACAAGCAAGTAGCGGCGGAATAGCAGCCGGTGCTGCGGCTAAAAAAAATAAACAAACCTTAGTATTACCTGTATTAAATAGCGAACAAGTTGATAGTGTATGCCAATGGATTTACCCTTGGTTTAATAGTAAAAAACTCGCTTTTAAGCGCGCAGAGCGAGCGCTTTTGTATAAAAATTTAGGCTTTTATTCACTGTTACCCAGTGCATTAGTGTTTGGCTTTTGTTTTATTGCTGATATTAATACTTTGATAAGCCTTGGTGTTTTGGTCGTATTTTCTGGCTTGGTAACTTTATCGTATCAGCGTTATGGTTATTACATACATGAGGATAATGGCCGATTTTACATGGTTGTACGCAAAGGTATGATTGGGGTTCATTACCGTGTTTTTGAGCTTTATAAAGCGCAAAGTGCACGCAGTATAAGTACCTACTTAATGAGAAAATCAGGCTTAAAAAGCCTGTATATACAACTTGCTTCAGGCTTTGCATTTATGCCCTACATAAAGCAGCAAGATGCTGACTTTATTATTGATTTTACAATCAAAAAGATTGAGTCAGATACCCGCAGCTGGATGTAAACTCCCCTAATAAAACATGTGTAAATACACATTTGCACATGCTTTATTACACTTTCTTACTGCCCATGAAAGACATTTAATAATACCCTAGATGGTATTAAGGAATTCTTTTAGGGACGCTCATGAAAAAAACACTCATCGCATCAGCTTTATTACTAGCAGCACCAAGCTTTGCAGCCGATTGGCAAACTATTCATACTGAACATTTCAACATTCACTACAGTGTTGAGCATGCTGATTTTGCTAAATCAACTGCAGCAGAGCTTGAAATAGTTCGCACCAAAGTGTTTGAGCAGCAAAACCGAGCACTTGATAAAACAGTTGATGTAGTGGTGTTTGATCCCCTAAATGCAGCAAATGGCTTTGCGCTACCTACCTCAAGTAACCCTGTGATGGCACTTTTTACTACGCCACCACAATCTGACACAGTTATATCAAACAGCTCTGGCTGGCAGCAGTTACTTGTACTGCATGAATATATTCACTTAGTGCATTTAGCACAGCCTACACGCAATGACTGGCAGCAAAAAGTACGTGGCATATGGGATCTATACGACTTAACTTACAGTGATACACCGCGCTGGGTAGCCGAAGGTTATGCCACATTGATTGAGTCTAAAATGACGGGCCGTGGGCGTTTATTTGATAACTACTCAGAGTCAATACTGCGAGAATTTGCTCAGCAAGGTGCTTTGCCAACCTATGGGCAATTAAATGGCGAGCAGGGCTTTATGGGCGGCTCAATGGCTTACTTAATGGGTAGCCGCTTTTTAAATTGGCTAGAGCAAAACTATTCAGAGCAAACACTCGATAGTGTTTGGACGCGAATGCAAGGCGTAAAAACGCGTGATTTTGATGAGGCATTTAGCGGTGTGTTTGGGCAAAGTGCAGCCAAGCTATATCGCCGATTTATAGCTGAATATACCTATAAAGCAATGCAAATAGAGCAAGGGGAGCCGTTACTTAATAGTGAACTTTGGCTTGAGCTTAACTTATATGCAAGTAACCCAGCACTTTCAAAAGATGGTAGTAAGATTGCGATTGTTGAGCGAGATATAGAGAGTAATACCAAGCTTATAATTTATAGCACGGATGACAACATTAAAGCGCAAGAAGAGTTTACTAAAGCGCAAAAAGAGCTACTCGAAAACGATGCACAAGATATTCCAGATACAGCGCCCAGTGTGTTTAAGCGCGAACAAAAACAAGTGCTTAATCAAATTAACCGAGCCGGTATTGCAAATCCTCAATGGGTAAATAGCACAACGTTGTATTTCAATGCGTACAGCAATGAAGAGTCGGGTATTTATAACAAAGTGTCTGACATATTTAGCTATAACACTGACACTGGGAATATTACACAGCTTACAGAACTTGCTGGTATACGACGATTTAGCGTAACCAGTAACGGTGAAACCTTGTATGGCGAGCAAATAAGAGATGGTTACTCTGAATTAGTGAGGGTTGATCTTAATACGCAAACCATCACACCATTATTTACAAAAAGCCTTGAGACAACTTACGATTACCCAATTCTCAGTCCTGATGAAACTAAATTGGCTTATTTATCAACATCATTAAATGAAAATTGGCAATTGTATATACAAGGTATAAACGGCGAGCAACAGCTATCAGTACCTATGCCAAACGGGTATCAATATTTAAGTCAGCCAAGCTTTAGCCATAATGGCGAGTCACTTTACTTTGTTGCAGGTTTAAATAGCGCCACCGATATTTATAACTACAACATAGAGAGTAAAACACTCACCAAGTTAACCCAAGGGCAAGAGGCCGTTGCCCACCCAATTGAAATGGCTGATGGCTCGTTACTCTATTTTTCGATAACCGCAGATGGGCCAAATGTAAAAACACTGCCAAAAGCTATAAAAAGCACTGTAGTTACTGAGTTTGCAGCTAACGAAAAAGCACCGCTGCTAATAGTAAACGACCATACACTTCCAAAAGCTAAAATATATAAGCACGAAACTACAGAGCAAACAAATTACAACGTGCTCGACCAGCACGCTACTTTCGCGATTGGCTCTCAGTATTATTCAGCTTCTACCAGTTTGTTAGATTTAAGCATTAAAAGTAGCGACTTATTAAAGCAGCTCGACTTACAGGCGGGGTATAGCACTGATTTACACGATGGGGCATTGCACGGTGGTTATGTGCAGGCAAAATATAATGCGCTTGATGTAAAACTGAAACTTGCACTGTTTGACTATGATTTAGATACATCGCGCCAGTATGAGCAAAGTCTAAGTGCAGACATGGATGCCCGTGGTGGTTTTGCCGCAATAAGTTACCCCGTTAAATTTGGGCAGTTAAGTTTAACGCCAGAGCTTGCCTACAATTACACTGATTATAGGCAAAGCCATAAAAATTGGACGCGTTTAGGCATTGCTCAAAATTGGCAATATGATCGTCAAGATTTTGCAATAGGGCAAAGTCTTTATGCCAGTTGGTACGATGGCAGTAGTAAGAGCAATAGTTGGCAAGGTTACGATTTAGCCGCCAAACTTTTTGGTAAAGCGTTTGGTATTCCTCTTTATGCAAACTTTGATCAAAAACAACGTGATGACAGGAGCCTTGCATTAGGTGGCTTTAGCTCAAATCTTATTAATCAGCAGCAAAATAGTGAATATGTACTTTCATCTGAGCTGCCTTTTTACAGTGCAACTGCAAAGCGCTATCAAGGCTACGGTGGCGGCTTTAGCTTTAAAGAAGGCATGCCGTGGCTTTATTATAAGCAACATCAACTCGACGACACCGTATACGCACAAAGCTACGGCTTAAAATACCAAGGTGATTTTAGTTTTGGAATGGGGCCTGCAGGCGTAAATGATTTAACATTTAATATGGGACTGTCGCGAGTAGAAGGCGACAGTTTTGAAGATGAAATGCGTGCTTGGCTGAGCTTTTATTATTCGTTATAAATATTAATTGGCTAAGTTACTTATCCATTTGCAAGGATAGTAACTTAGCTTGATATACATCGAGTTTTTGATTATCACGTTCTAGTTCAATTGCTTTCTCAAGTAAGGTTTGTGTTTGTTTAATATTACCTTGTTGATAGCGAACTTTTGCGAGTTCCAAGTATAGCTCAGCAATGTAAGGCGCTTTAGTAATCGCTTGCTCAAGGTGTGCTTTAGCCTGATGAGCGTGGCCAGCTTGTAAGTTGTTTTTAGCGATCACTAGTAATTCGTATGGGTCTTTTTCTTTATTAACTAATTGTGAGGTGAGCTCTTTAACAAGCTCTTTGTCGCCTAACTTTTTAGCTAAAAGCTGATAGTTGCTGATTAAATTAATGCTTATTTCGTTATTACTAAGTGCTGTTTGATAGATGTTTTTAGCGCTTTGTAAATCACCAGCTCGGCGATGTAAAATGCCAGCTATGTTAAATAGCTCTGCATCATTTGGTGTAAATTTATTCGCTTGTAAAATAAGAGAGTAGGCAATATCAAGCTGTTTGTCTGCTAGTGCTATGGCAGCTAAATTACTATAAAACTTAGAAACTAAATCGTTATAGTCTGCGCTGCTTGAATAAAAACTGCGACGGGTAGGGAAGTAATCAATTAAGGTGCCCGCTCTGAAAAACTCAATAATATTATCATCTTTTTTCTCTACTTTTGGAGCATATACTTTTGTTCTAAAGTGATTAGCGACATAAACAACATTATTTTCTTTTGCGTATATGGGCTTACTTGTAACTTCTTGAAAGCTTGTTTCTAACCCAAGAGCTTGTGCGTAGCTTTGCGTTAAAATGGCTAAACTAATGCAATTACCTTGCGAACGCTTTAAGGTTTGAGCTGAAGTAAGTGTATCGCCATGGTATTTAAAGTTAGCTATCTGGCTTTCGAGGTAGTTGTAAATTATGCGGTCATCACGGATTTGGGATAGCTTTTGGTTTTCGGCGTAAGCTAAAAACATTTCTTTTTCAGCATCCGGTAACTCAAAAATACTGTGCTCAGAAGGTGTGTCGAGTTCATTAAACAAAGAATGGTTTAATAGTTGTTCAAGTCCTACTTGTTGTTCTACTTGCTGAACCTTGGTTGTGTTACATCCAACTAAAAATAAAAAGGTAATACTAATAACTATTTTGATAAATATCATAACCCACCCCTTTGTTAATTTTTACATTACAATGTGGCGGGTTTTTAATCAAGCCCTTGCTGTGCTGCGTTTATTAAAACGGTTTTTTTGTGATTGTTTTTTACGTTTTCGGCGACTAAACCATAAGTAAAAACCAGTACCTGCTAGCCACACTGGGCTCAAACCAATTACGCACCACAGTATTTTACTTACTAGCCCAGCAAAGTAGCCAAAATGAAGTTTTCTAAAACTATCAATTACTTGCCAGCCAATGCCTACTTCGCGAATATCCCAGTTAGTTAAATGTTCGCCTGTTTGCTTGTCGTAACTAACTGTATTAGCGTATTCGCTTGCAAGCGGGTTGCTTGTGTCTACTTCGCCAAATAAAGTAATATTTTCGTCAGGCTCTAGTGGCATAACTAAAAACGTACCGTTAAAAGTGGGTATTTGTTTTTTACTGTCATCAAGTATGTGTTGAAAAGAAATATCGCTGCTGTGTAAGTTTTTGGTTAGTACAAAGTGCTCTTCTTCAGCGTGTTCAATAACTTCGTGATACCACACCGCCCAGTTAAAGTAGCCACCTGTGATAGCTAAAATAATAATGATGGGAGATCCTATAACTCCCGTCATTTTATGAATGTCGCTAAGTACTATTTGCAGTGTTGCACGCCAGCGCACACTAAATAGACGCTGCCAAAATTTACGATAAATAATAAGCCCAGTTACACCTAATACCAATAGAAACAATGCAAAAAAGAAGCCTAGTACAGTACCTGTTTGCCCTGGTAGATTTTTAAAGTCGTTAAGTAAAAAGGTGTAATGCAGTTCTAAAAACCAATCGGTAAAATAATGGCTGGTACCAACAGGTTCAGATAAAATGTCACCTGTATATTGGTTTAAATGAAACTTATACCATTGCTCTGTGCCGCGTTTTACTAAGTAAACCCGATCAGCAGTAACATCGTTAAATATTTCCCAACTACCTACTACATATTCAGGGTAAGCATGCTCTGTTTTGGCAATTAACTTGTCGATTGGCATGCGCTCTGGCAGTGCTTTTACAACAAAGTGGCTGCTTGGCATAAGTAGGCCATCTATCTCACTTTTAAAAACTAATACGCTCCCTGTAATACTAATAACAATCAACGGAATGATGGCTATGAGGGCGATCCAACTGTGTATTTTAAAAAGAGTTTTTCTCATAAATAGTTTTATATAGCAGCTAATGACTTGCGCATGATAACAACTATCATTTTTATTTAATAGTTTGTAAGTGGACTTTCTATTAAATAGGTAAACTGTGAACTTAATTCTACGGTTTTTGTATACCTAGCTTGCCAGTACCTAAAACAAGAATGTCTTATTTAGTTGAGTTAAATCTACGCGGCTCTACAATGCCGCGCTCATAGTAAAAGCCTTTTAAAACAGATGTTTATTAAATGTTTTTATTTCTATATTTGATTAACATTTATGTAACGAGCGAGGTTGTTTTGGCGCATTATTTGCCTATATTGTCTTCATTTATTTTGGTTTTTAGTTTTTTACCATTACTAAACAAAATTCGAAAAAACCGTAGTGTCTCAGGTTTATCACTATTGATGATGACGTTTGGGTTAGCACAAAGTCTTTACTTTATAACCTACAATATTTATTTTGAACGCTTTTATATTGCGCTACCATTTATAGTAACAGGCGCGCTAAGCGGACTTATTTTGTATTTTTTTGCACGTTATAACGCAGCCAAACGAGAACGCGTGCAGTTGGTTACTATGTTAGGCTTTTCGTTACTGCCTTTTTCACTGCTTTTGAATTCAACCCTCGATACTGCAATGGTATTAAGCGCCTTAACGTATGTTGGCCTGGTGATGAGTTCGGTACGTGTTATGCCACAAACCTATAAAACATTGCGTACGGGTAATGTAAGTAATTTAAGCGCGCGCTACTTTAGCTTGCAGTTTATTGCTGGTATTTGCGGCTTAGTTGTTGAGCTTACAACAGCTGCCCCAAGTACTGCGCACTTACTTATGTTTATCATGCTGTTGCTTACCAATGCTGTGCAATTTGGTTGTATGCAATATTATAGAATGCGGCCTGTAATGGCTTAAAGAAAAAATAAAAGTGCTAATTTAGTTTAGGTATGGCAATTTTAAGCTATTAATCATTACAAAGTTTAAACAATGCAATTAACTATTCATCAAATTGATGCGTTTACGAATCAGTTATTTAAAGGTAACTATGCGGCAGTGATCCCACTAGAATCGTGGTTAAGCGACGATTTAATGCTAAAGATTGGCGCTGAAAATAACGTATCTGAAACTGCTTTTACCTGCCTGCAAGACGATGGCCGTTTTATTATTCGCTGGTTTTCGCCCTTAATGGAAATCGATTTTTGTGGTCACGCTACACTTGCGGCTGCCTATGTTTTATGTGAAGAGCATAATATATCGCAAATTTGCTTTATTGCTGATGCGGTGGGCGAGCTAATCGTTAATAAAAACGCTGATGGCAGCTTTGCAATGACCTTTCCAAAACAAGCACCGGTTGAAGTGAAAAATGTGCCGCAGCAACTGCTTGACGGCCTGTCTATACAACCGAGTAAAGTGCTTAAAAATCGCCAAGCCTACTTTGTTATTTATGAAAGCGGTGATCAAATACTTGAATTGAAAACTAGCTCAGAGCTTTTAAAAACGCTTTATCCACTTGATGTAGTGGCCACTGCTCCAAGTACTGAATATGATTTTATATCTCGTTATTTTTGGCCTGCAAGCGGTGGCGATGAGGATTATGTAACAGGCTCTATTCATACTGGCTTGGCACCTTACTGGGCGCAGCAGTTGGATAAAACTACGTTAAGTGCTTATCAAGCTTCAAGCAGAGGCGGGCATTTACTATGTGAAGTGGGTGATACAGCAGTCACCTTAACGGGGCATGCTGTAAGGTATTTAAAAGGCACTATTTATGTTTAATTAGGAACTTTATATTTGACAAGGAATAATGTTTAACTATTCATTTCAAAATCATATTAGCAAGTTGTTTTTTATAATCCCACTAGGGGCTGTTGATCTTTGTAGTACATATATCAATCAGCCCACATTGGTAGCCACATCATAGTAAATGCTAAAGCGAGCATTGAATGATAATTTCGTTCAAGCTTTTCATACCGCGTGGCTATCCCT
>NZ_JASDCB010000068.1:0-22816 GCF_030408135.1 Pseudoalteromonas sp. APC 3691
GATGAATCGAGAATACGCAAACTTCAAGGGCCATTAATGTTTAATGTAATGCGAAAGATAGCCATGGCGCTTTTTAAACAAGATGCATCTAAGTCAGCAAGTATGGCGAGGAAAAAGAAAATGGCAGGGCTAGACGATGATTACCGCTCAACCCTGCTAGAGTCTGGGATTAAAATGCGCTAGCCGTGCACGATGTATGAAAATCTCTTTAAAACTACAGGTCAAATGACCTTTTTTAATATAAAATACTGCAAATTCTTGTATCAGTAGGTTTATATCATGGCAATTCACGTTATTTCTCACCCTCTTGTTCAACATAAACTAGGCCTAATGCGAGCGCATGGTATTAGTACTAAAAGCTTTCGTGAATTATGTTCTGAAGTTGGAACCTTATTAACTTACGAAGCAACTAAAAACCTACAGTTAGAAGATAACGAAATTACAGGCTGGGATGGCAATAAATTAAAAGTAGAGCATATTAAAGGTAAAAAAATTACCGTAGTGCCTATTTTGCGTGCTGGTCTTGGCATGATGGACGGTGTTATGCAGTTATTACCGGCGGCTAAAGTAAGTGTGGTTGGTCTTGAACGTAACGAAGAAACGCTAGAGCCAGTACCATATTTTGAAAAGCTAGTAGGTAATATTGATGAGCGCTTAAGCTTAGTTATTGACCCTATGCTTGCAACAGGTGGCTCAATGATTGCCACAATCGATATGCTTAAAAAAGCAGGCTGTAAAGAAATCAAAGTAATTGTATTAGTAGCTGCACCAGAAGGTGTGGAAAAAACACTTACAGCACATCCCGACGTAGAAATATTTACAGCCTCTGTAGATAGCCACTTAAACGAAAAGGGCTATATTATCCCTGGTTTAGGCGATGCGGGCGACAAAATATTCGGTACTGTTTAGGAGTCTTTAAGTGCAAAATAATGACACCTTTTCAATAAAAACCATTTTAACAGGCGCGCAAATGCTGTTTGTAGCATTTGGTGCGCTGGTATTAGTGCCACTTTTAACGGGCTTGGATCCTAATGTTGCGCTTTTTACCGCTGGCATTGGTACTTTGCTGTTTCAGGTAGTGACTAAAGGCCAAGTGCCTATATTTTTAGCTTCATCGTTTGCTTTTATTGCACCCATTATTGCCGCTGTGCAAATGTGGGGCGTGCCAGCCACTATGGGCGGCTTAATGGTAGCGGGCTTTGCTTATATGCTTTTAAGTTTATTAGTAAAGTTTAAGGGCGTTGCAACGCTTCATAAAATTTTACCGCCTGTGGTTGTAGGCCCTGTAATTATGGTTATTGGTTTAGCGCTTGCACCTGTTGCTGTAAATATGGCGATGGGTAAAAGTGGCGACGGCAGTATTCAAATTATTGATTACAACAGCGCTATTTATATTTCGTTGTTCTCGTTAGTGGTTACGCTTATTTTTGCAGTGTGGGGAAAAGGCGTATTTAAGCTTATACCTATTCTGGCAGGGGTTGTTGCGGGTTATTGTTTATCGCTTGCAATGGACGTTGTGCAATTTGACGCAGTAACTAACGCACAGTGGTTTGCTGTACCAAACTTCACATGGCCTGAGTTTAAATGGCAGGCTATTTTGTTTATGGTGCCTGTAGCAATAGCACCTGCAATTGAGCATATTGGCGATATGATGGCTATAAGCCAAGTAACCAATAAAGACTTTTTGAAAAAGCCTGGGCTTCACCGTACTTTGTTTGGTGATGGCCTTGCGACGTCTGCTGCATCATTATTTGGCGGCCCGCCTAACACAACTTACTCAGAGGTAACGGGAGCAGTTATGCTTACCAAAAACTTCAATCCTAAAGTAATGATGTGGACAGCCATTATCGCCATTATTTTAGCCTTTGTTGCTAAAATGGGATCTGGCTTACAGACTATACCTGTACCTGTAATGGGCGGCATTATGATTCTACTTTTTGGCTCTATTGCTGTAGTGGGTTTAAATACATTAGTTAAGTCGGGCGATGATTTAACAGCACCACGTAACTTAAGTATTGTTGCACTTATTTTGGTGTGCGGTATTGGCGGTATGCATATAGGTGGTAGCCAATTTAGTTTAGAGGGCGTAAGTTTATGCGCTATTTTAGGCATTGTGCTCAACCTTGTATTACCTAAGGCGCAGCCTCAAGAGAGTTAATAGTGCACGTAAGTTAAAAATATTGCACCAAAATAGCGCATTTTCAATGCGCTATTTTTTTAACCTACTAATAAATATATAAAAATAATAATGGTCTATTACCTGCATTTAATTTCCAGAACGCATCGTATGCAAAGGAGTTACTATGTCAGAGGCCAATATTGTGGATATAACCCCGTTTTTAGCAAAACACCAACTGCCTTTAAAGTATCAATATTTGAGTGAGCAATATTTTGTTCCACTTGCGCATGACATCCTCGAATCTAAAAAAACAAATACTCCTATTTTTGTTGCCATAAATGGATGCCAGGGCTCAGGAAAAACAACACTCGCAGATTTTTTAGTTACGTGGTTTTCTAAAAACACACCACTTAACAGTGTAGCATTGTCAATTGATGACTTTTATTTAGCAAAACAAGCACGTACTGAGCTTGCCAAAGACGTACATCCTCTTTTTACTGCTCGCGGAGTACCGGGTACTCACGATGTAGCGTTAATGAATAGCACAATAACTAACTTACTGGCAGGAGAGGTAAACGTACCGCTTCCCCGTTTTAATAAACACGAAGACGACTGCGTGCCAACAAGTGATTGGCTAACAAATGAAAAGCCAGTTGATATTGTTATTTTAGAAGGGTGGTGCGTGGGCAGTGAGCCACAACCGCTGTTTTCATTGAGTGAGCCGCTTAACGAGTTAGAGCAACAGTTTGATAAAGAAGGCGTTTGGCGCCGCTGTGTAAATAGCTGTTTGGCAAATGAATATAAAGCCGTTTTTAACCTAATTGATTATACCGTTATGCTAAAAGCACCGAGTTTTAGTGATGTTTTTACATGGCGACAAGAGCAAGAACAAAAGCTAATAGCCAAAAAAGGTGAAGGCTCAGGCACCATGACTAACGAGCAATTGGTGTATTTTATTTCTCATTTTGAGCGCATTACGCGTGAGAACTTAAACACACTGAGCGCTAAAGCAAATGCTTTAATTGAACTTGATAGCAACCGAGATATTAGCGGTATGCACCTAACAAGTGATGACACCCTTCAACCTATTATTTTTACAGATTTGGACGGTACATTACTCGATCACGCCGATTACAATACAAATAATATCAGTGAGTTATTACAGCAGCTGCAAAATGCGCATATTCCTGTGGTGTTTAATACCAGCAAAACTTTTTGTGAAGTTATAGAGCTTAAAAACGATTTAAATATTCAACAGCCTTTTATTGTCGAAAACGGTGCAGCGGTATTTATTCCAGAAGACTATTTTGAATTAAAGCCAATTGGTTGTAAAAAAGTAGGCGCTTATTGGTGCTACGCAATGGCAAAGCCGTTATCGAGTTTATTAAATGATTTAAATACTTTAAAGGCGGATTATAAAGCGCATTACAAATTGTTTAGTGACTTATCGAGTGAGCAAATTTCAGAGCTTACCGGGCTAAACGATGCACAAGCAAGACGCGCACAAACTCGCGATTATTCAGACCCTCTTTATTGGTATGGCAACGACGAATTACTCACCGCCTTTGTAAATGATGTAGAAGCACTCGGTTACGATATAAAAATTGGCGGACGCTTCATTCATATTGCCAAAAATACCGATAAAAGCGCTGCACAGCAGTGGTTAGTTAAACAGTTTACCCATCATTTCAGAAAGCCTCTCACGGTTATAGCACTGGGTGATAGCGATAACGATAAGCAAATGTTAGAACACGCAAATATCGCCATTATTATTGCCAATCCGGCGAGTAAAAAGCCGGTTAAATTGTCGCACAACAAAGCACGATATTCTCAATCACCAGCACCGCTGGGCTGGATTGAAGAAATAACGTCGTTGCCGTGTATTAGCAGTATTTTAAGTATTTCTGAGGAGCAAACATCTCATGGCTGATTTTTACCAAAATGGCATTATTACAACACTACATAATATTGCCGACAGACCAATAGAAGACCTAGAAAAAGAGCTACTTACTTTTAGTAAGCAGCGCCCAATGGGGTTAATACTTCCTTCGCTATTTAGTGAACTTGAAGGCCCTGCGCTGCAAAATATAGTTAGTGAATTACGCGAAGTACCATATTTATCACAAATTACGATAGGCTTAGATAGAGCCGACGAAGCACAGTACCGTCATGCACTAGGCTTTTTTAAAGAGCTAAACCAAAACCATAAAGTATTATGGAACGACGGCCCACGCTTACAAGCACTAGATAAAGAATTACAAGAGCTAGGTGTTGCACCACGTGAGCTGGGTAAAGGGCGTAATGTGTGGTATTGCATGGGTTATAAATTAGCAACAGCAGAAGTGGAATCTATCGCGCTGCATGATTGCGATATTTTAACCTACGACAGAAGCCTACTTGCTCGCTTAATTTACCCCGTTGCGCATCCGCGTTTTAACTATGAATTTTGTAAAGGGTTTTACCCGCGTACTGCTAATGGCAAAATTAATGGCCGTGTATCGCGCTTATTAGTAACGCCATTGCTTCGCTCATTTAAAACAATTTTAGGCAATACCGACTACCTTGAATATATGGACTCTTTTAGATACCCACTTGCAGGTGAGTTTTCGTTTAGACGCGATGTATTAAACGATATTCGTATCCCAAGTGATTGGGGCCTTGAAATAGGTGTACTGAGTGAAATGTATCGTAACTATTCGCATAACCGCTTGTGCCAAGTAGATATTGCCGATAATTACGATCATAAGCACCAAGAACTTTCACTTGATGACCAAAGCGCAGGCTTGTCTAAAATGTCGATTGATATTACTAAGGCATTGTTTAGAAAGCTGGCGACTCAAGGTGTTACTTTTACCAGCGAAACAATTCGTTCATTAAAAGCGACTTATTACCGTATCGGTTTAGATTTTATAGAAACGTATCATAACGACGCGCTAATGAACGGGTTAACGCTTGATGTACACCAAGAAGAAAAAGCAGTAGAAATGTTTGCACAAAATATTATGGAAGCAGGGCAACACTTTTTAGAAAACCCAATGGAAGCGCCATTTGTGCCAAGTTGGAACCGTGTTGTATCTGCAATGCCAGACGTACTTGAGCGCTTAAAAGAAGCCGTAGAGCTAGATAACGAAGAATATAGTTAACCTGCGTGCAGGTTAACTAGCCTATAAGTCTAAACAATAAATATTAGGGGCGCATGTGAGCACAGTTAGCGAATTATTTTTACAACGAGTAGAGCAACATCTTCATATTATTTATGAGGGTGTTGAGCTGCCTTTATCGGTTACTGAGCTTGCTCAGCAACTCATTAAAATTATACTAGGTAGCAATGCACTGCGCGACCCGACACCCCATACAAACCGGTGGGATGAACAAGATATAGTATTGATTGCTTATGGCGACTCTATTATAAAACACGACGATAGTGAATTTGCCGTATCGAGCCCAATAGAAGCACCGCTTAAAACGTTGCACCGCTTTATAAAAGAGCAGTGCGATATGCAGCTAAATGCCCTGCATATATTGCCATTTTACCCGTACAGCTCAGACGAAGGCTTTGCCGTAATGAACTACGTGCAAGTTAACGAGTCGTTGGGTGATTGGGGAGATATTCAAAATATCGCTAAAGATGTAAAGCTAATGGCAGATTTAGTTATAAACCATTGCTCAAGCAGAAGCGTATGGTTTGAAAACTTTTTGAATGATTTACACCCGGGTAAAGACTACTTTAAAACGGCGAGCGTAACGGATGATTTAAGCCAAGTTGTGCGTCCGCGTACGTCATCGTTATTAAATACGGTAACAACGCCAAGCGGCGAAAAGCACGTATGGTGTACGTTTAGTCACGATCAGGTTGATTTTGATTTTGGTAATCCCGATGTGCTTAAAGAGTTTGTGGGAATAATTCGTCATTATTTAGACAATGGCGTACGTTTGTTTAGGCTTGATGCGGTTGCATTTTTGTGGAAACAGCTTAATACAAGCTGCATTAACTTACCGCAAACACATGAAGCCGTAAGGCTAATGCGAACACTTATTGAGCACGCAGAGCCTAGTGTAGTTATTATTACCGAAACTAATATTCCAAACCAAGAAAACCTATCGTACTTTGGTAACGCCAATGAAGCGCACAGTATTTATAACTTTGCACTGCCACCGTTATTGCTACATACATTATTAAGTGGTGATAGTGCAGCGCTTAAACATTGGATGATGAGTATGCCGCCTGCGCAAAATGGTACGGCATACTTTAACTTTATAGCCTCGCACGATGGAATAGGGCTTAGGCCAATTGAAGGTTTACTACAACCTAGCGAAGTGGCGTCATTAGTAAGTACAACTATGCAGTTTGGTGGTCGTGTATCTATGCGTACAAGTAACGATGGCACACATACACCATACGAGCTAAATATTGCGTTATTTGATGCAATGCAAGGTACGCACAATGGCCCAGATAAGTTTGGCCTTGAACGGTTTATGTGTGCTCACGCAATTATGTTTGCGCTTGAAGGTATCCCAGGGCTTTATATTCACAGTTTGTTGGGTACAACTAACGATTACGAACGCTTTGAAAATTCACAGCATAACCGTGCTATTAACCGCCATCGTTGGCAAGAATCAAAGCTACTGGCGGCAATTGGTGAAAAGTACAGTCATCATCATAAAGTGTTTAACGGCATAAAAAGTTTATTGGCAGTACGCAAAAAGCAAAGTGCCTTCCACCCAAATGCTACACAGTTTACGCTGCATTTAGCAGGGGGATTATTTGGTTTTTGGCGACAAAGTATAGACAGACGCCAAAGCATATTTTGTGTTTATAACATTAGCGATAAACCACAAACACTTACATTAGCCGACTTAAACTTGATTAACACCCAAAAGTGGTTTGATTTGGTAGCAGATAAAACGATTGAAGAAAGCCAATTAACAATAGAGCTAGAACCATACCAAAGCGTGTGGCTGAGTAATATTAAATAAATGCTAACACTTTAAAAAGTCTGCAAATGCAGACTTTTTTATTACCTAAATTCTATGGTTGTTTACTGTAAAGCCCCTTTACAGTACTTAAAAGTTCACTATTTCTGTTGAGTTACTTTTATCAGCATAATTGATACAATTAGCCCTCTTCTATTTATAGGGTTTTTCATGAAGTATTTTTATTTAGCTATTACGTTACTATTTAGCTCGTTGGCTTTAGCCCAGCAGCCTGTCGATCTTGAAATAAATATGAAAAATACGGGCCTTGCGTATAAACAAGCCGTACAGGCAACTCAACTTAGTGAATTTAATACTGCGATTGATGAATTTATAAAGCTAGTAAAAGTAAGTAAAACAGGTAAGTTTTACAAAAAGCCTGAGCAGTCATTGCAGGGCCTTGATAAAGTGATTGCCCAAGCTGAACTTGCTAAAAAAGCAGCGAACGAGCAGGGGCTAAGTGCGGCAAAAGAACCGTTAAAAAATATAGATAATTTACGTAAAAAATATCATGAGTTACATGAGCCTCCTGGGTTTTTTGAATTACTGTTCGGTTCATGAATCTAAACTATACGTATCTTTAGTAGCTACTTTTAAGCTAATCGCGTGAAAAGTATCTGCGGTAATAAATATAAGGAAACACAATGGAAATTTCAGTTTCAATGCTAGAAGGCCAAAAACAAAGCGCTAAATTTGGCGACCTAGAAGTAATAAGCGATCAAAGTGTAAACGCAGGTGGCAATGCAGAGCATCCAGAACCGTTTGATTATTTTTTAGTAAGTATGGTTTTATGTGCAGGTTTTTATGCGCGTAAGTTTTGCGAGCAGCGTGATATTTCAACGCAAGGTATGACGCTTACTCAAAATAACGAAAATGTAGATGACAACGGTAAAAAGCTATTTTCAATTGAGATTAACTTACCAGAAGGCTTCCCTGATAAATATAAAAAGGCGCTTATTGCAGCCGTTAATACCTGTACGGTAAAAAAAGTAATTCAGGCAGTGCCAGAGTTTTCAGTAGTGGTAAAATAATCCCCCTAAATTAGGTAGCTTAAGCAAGCTACCTAATTATAAGTTGAGCATCCCCGTTTAACTTATTTCTTTTTCATTCCTTGTACTGCTTTAAAGCGTGGGTTGTTTTTACAAATTACAAATACGCGACCTTTGCGTTTTACAATTTGACACCCCGGACGTTGCTTAGCACTTTTAAGAGAGCTTAATACTTTCATACCTTTTCCTTTTTAACAGTCGATAAACTTTTAAAACGACGATTAAACTGCGCAACGCGGCCATCTGTAGCGGTTGTTTTTTGCTTGCCTGTATAAAATGGGTGCGAGTCACTTGATACATCAATAGGTACGTATGGATATGTATTACCGTCTATTTCTATTGTGCGGCTCGTTTTTATGGTTGAGCCAATAATAAAGTAAGAATCGGCAGCGGTATCGTGAAAAGCAACCACGTGGTAATCAGGATGAATATTTGGTTTCATAATACGCCTCAATAAATGATATGTGATAATGTATCATTCGAATTTAACGTATTTATTTTCCCAATGCAAATTATTTAAATGTTCCTCAAAAAGGCCGTAATTGCTGGCTATTTGCGCAAACAAATCAAAAAATAAGCACTTGAATCAAAAATGCTGGCTATTGGCGTTTAGGCTGTTATAACTATATTTAAGAGTTAAAACGTTAACAAATACGGTTATAAAGTTATTACAGAGGTTATGTATGAGTGACGCAACACAACAACAAGAACAAATTGATCAAGGGGTGATGGAAACCCTAAGAGAGCGCGACCACAGTACCTTGGCGC
Source organism: Pseudoalteromonas sp. APC 3691 (assembly GCF_030408135.1). Taxonomy (NCBI): domain Bacteria; kingdom Pseudomonadati; phylum Pseudomonadota; class Gammaproteobacteria; order Alteromonadales; family Pseudoalteromonadaceae; genus Pseudoalteromonas; species Pseudoalteromonas sp. APC 3691. The sequence continues at coordinate 8,911 of NZ_JASDCB010000068.1, forward strand.
AACAAGTAAATCCTTTAACCTGCAACCACAATGATATTGTAGAGTTACTAGCAAGATATATGGCACTAAGCGAGCAAGAAGATGATGAGCTGTTTGATGATTGGTTTGATAATCTAACTAAAGAGCAACATACTGTTTTAAAAGTATTTGAAGTTTACCGCGGACAATATGAGCACCAAAATTAGTTGTAAAGCTATTTCATTATTAAGTAGCCGCAGTTAAACAATTACAGCTACTTTCATTAATTTAAAACGTTAGGTCGAACAGGGCTTGATTATTTATATAGGCTTTTTTCTCGGCCGCATGACACGCCATACATGCTCCTTTTGCAATATTAAAGGCGGTTTTATGGTCACTAGGTTTACCGTCAAGTAGCGAGGTTTGAACTTTTTTCCACAAACCACTGAATAAAATTGCATTAGCGTTGTGTGCACGTGCAGGGCGTTTTAGTGTTCCATTGTGAATGGTTGTTTTAATTTTACGCCACTGATACTCCGCAAACTCCGGGTTGTTCCTTTCAACAGCCTCATGCATTTTTTCAAATCGTTGACCAACCTCTAACATGGGTTGATCAAAGCCTCGCAGGTATTTTTGTATAATAGCAAAACGATCTTGCTCAGTTGTTTGATTGAGTATCCAATCATTTTGGTTTTTGGCGATTGAGTTAAAGCTAGTAGCGAAGGGAAAAAAGCTAGATGTAAGAAAGAAAGATATTCGCATTACTGTGCCTGTTTATTTGTTGATATCGGAATTCGATATTTGTGAATAAACATATAAAACACAAGCTAAAAGAGGTTCACATTGAAGCACAAAGAGTTATTTAGCGGTTTTATTCGCTTACATGTTTTATATCATGCTGCTAAATCGCCAATATACGGAGCATGGATGATAGAAGAGCTTGCTGAACACGGTTATAAAATGTCGCCGGGCACACTGTACCCAATGCTTCATAGTATGCATGGCAAAGGCTATTTAGAATGTGAAAAAAAGATTCATGATGGGCGTTCTAAAAAGTACTACTCATGCACACCACTTGGTCTTGAAGCATTAGCCGAAGCAAAAAACAAATTAAAAGAATTAAAATTAGAAATTAAAAGTTAGCTATTGTTTAGCTAAAGCCTGTTGTTTATAAGCTCAAACGTGGTTTTATATAATTTAAGAATGCTGCAATTAGTGGCAATATCACACTATTTGTATAATATCAGTTGCATTAAATTAATGATCTATTATGGCGTTAATAAAATAGCGAAATAACAAGGTAGAAATTTAACATCTAGTTGTTCTCGGCAATTGCTCTATCTCCTGCATCCTCGCAGGCGTATTGTATAAAATCATGGCCTTCCTTGTGCGTGAAATTAAGTAAAATAATGATTTGTGGTTAACTTAAGACCTGTTCCTGGTTAAAATACAGATGGTTGCTTTATTACTCATATTTGGAATGATAATTGCTTCTTTAATTATAAAAATAAAGTCGTCAATTTTTAGACACATGAGGCAAAAATGAATTTTGGAACTCTTTCTTCACAGTTATACAATGACAATAGCTATTCGAATCTAAGTAATTTAAATAAAAACACTGTAAAAACGGATGATCCTAGTAAAAGTCCAGAGGCTAAAGCAGACTCTTCTTTAAATAAAGACGCCGAAAAAACTACGAGCTCTACTGCAGCTACTGAAGACGCAAAGTCTATCATTAGCAGCGAAACAGAAGATTCGAGTGACAATTCAGCAGTTCAAATGAATAAAGCGATCGAGTCAATTAAAGATTTACAGAGTAAAATAAGAGAAATGACCAATAGTTCTGATACGCCCACAGGGGAAGCGATAGAAGAGCTAAGCGAACTTAAAAAGCAACTCGATAGTGAGCTATCGTCGATACAATTGACAGTGCGAAAAAATGTATCTACTTTAATGGATTCAATGTTTTCATCATCTTCAGATAATAAAAATTCAGGTTTGCTTTTTAATAACCAAGCATAATTTAACTTGCTTTTTAATATAGTTATAAGCTTAGTCGTGGCTTTATAAAATCTAAAAAAGCCACAATTCGAGACGATACCGCACTGTTTTTATAATACACGGCTTGTACAACCTCTCGGTTATTAGGAGAGCTAACTGCACTGGGTAACACTTCAACTAATTTACCTGTTTTTAGGTCATTGCCAATCATAAAGTGAGAAAGTAGCGCAACGCCTTGGTTTGCAATACATAGTTGGCGCACTGTTTCGCCGCTGCTTGCGCTAAGTGAAAACGTAAATAAAGCGGGCTTTACTAACGGCCAAGTGTTTAATTTAGGGGAGTCACTAAAGCCAATTATCTTGTGATTTTGTAAGTCATCTATTTGCGTAATTGCTGTGTTGTTTTTTATATATTCTGGGCTGGCTACAATACGTAACTGGCTGCTGCCAAGTTTACGAGCATGTAAATTTGAGTCTTTTAAATCACCAATACGTATGGCTAAATCGGTTTTATGTTCAAGTAAATCAATAATGCTGTCGTGGGAGGTTATATCAAGCGTTATGTGGGGGTATTGTTTGGCAAATTCGCCAATTAAAGGCGTAAGTTGGTGCAATACAAAAGGGCTTGCAGCATCTATTCGCAGCTTGCCACTTGGCGCTTGTTTTAAAAGCTTTATGGCCTCTTCACCGGTATAAAGCGTATTTAACCCTTCACGCGCAAATTTTATAAAAGTATGGCCTTCTTCGGTAAGCTCTAATCGGCGTGTTGTTCTGTTTAGCAAAGTGCATTGCAATGTATTTTCTAGGCGTGATACCGCTCGCGACACTTTAGCCACCTGTTGATCGAGCAAATTAGCCGCTCCCGAAAAGCTTCCGCAATCTACTACCGTTATAAACGTTTCTAAATCTTCAGTTTTTGAATGAACAGCCATAAGTATACCAACACCATCTTTGCATTATTAACAAAAGTATTTTGTCACTAATGCTATTTTTTGCAAACGATATTTTAGCCAAACTACATTCTTCAAATATTAATGAGGATATAACTATGCCATTGGCTTTGTGGGCGCTTACCTTAAGCGCATTTGCAATAGGAACAACTGAGTTTGTAATAGTGGGATTAGTACCCACCATTGCAAACGATTTAGGCGTAAGCCTACCTTCAGCGGGTTTGCTTGTAAGTTTATATGCGGTTGGCGTTGCTATTGGTGCACCGGTGCTAACAGCTTTAACGGGTCGTTGGAATCGTAAAGTGGTATTAATAAGCTTAATGGGCTTGTTTGTACTGGGCAACTTACTTGCTTGGCAAGCGCCAAGTTACGAAACATTAATACTTGCGCGCATTTTAACGGGGCTTGCCCATGGTGTATTTTTCTCAATCGGATCGATGATTGCCACAAGCTTAGTAAGTAAAGACAAAGAAGCCAGTGCAATTGCGATTATGTTTACCGGGCTTACTGTAGCACTAGTAACTGGTGTGCCATTAGGTACATGGATTGGCCAGCACTTTGGTTGGCGTGCTACGTTTTTAGTTGTGTCGGTATTAGGCTTAATTGCATTAATTGGCAGCTCTATTTTAGTACCAAAAAACTTAAAACAATCAATACCTGCAACGTTTAAAGAGCAACTACAAGTAATCGTAAAACCGCGTTTATTACTCGTATATTTAATGACGATATTGGGCTATGGCGGCACGTTTACAGCGTTTACTTATTTAGCACCTATTTTAGAGCAACAAACAGGTTTTGCGCCTTCGGCTATTGCCTTAATAATGCTTGTTTACGGTGTATCGGTAGCAATAGGTAATATTTGGGGTGGAAAGTTGGCCGACAAACGCGGCCCAATTAGCGCACTGAGTATTATATTCAGCGCTTTGAGTGTTATTTTACTGATATTTACCTTTACGATGGAATCAAAAATTGCCGCTGTACTTACTATTTTAGTCTGGGGCGCATTTGCTTTTGGTAATGTGCCAGGCTTGCAACTTTATGTAGTAAAGCAAGCACAAAAGCACACGCCCAATGCGGTAGATGTTGCATCAGGCTTAAACATAGCCGCATTTAATATTGGTATTGCACTTGGATCAATTATTGGTGGTAGCGTAGTAGAAAACATGACCCTACAAGATACAGCATGGATAGGCGCCGTTATCTCTGTTTTAGCACTTGGTGTTACACGTTACAGCGGTATGCTTGATAAACGTGAAATTCAGCAAGCGTAAACTATCTTCTGTTAAGGTTGAAACTAAAATTAATGACCTCATACCTGTTATGAGGTCATTAATTTTTAAGTGACAGTTGTAATAAGAAGTAAAAGGTGTATTTCGTAAAGCTTTAGAAGAGCTTGTTTTTAACCGATTATTTTATAAGGATAGAGCCATGACACAACGTGTAATTGAAATGCCAGATTTAGGTATGGGAACATTCCGTTTAGAGGGCGACACTGCCTATAACTCAGTAAAAATGGCGCTCGAAGTTGGGTTTCGCCATATTGATACCGCACAAATTTATGGCAACGAAGAGCAAGTAGGCCAAGCCATAAAAGATAGTAATATTCCGCGCAGTGAAATATTCTTAACTACCAAAGTGTGGAATAACAAATTAAATAAAAGTGACTTTATCCCAAGCGTTAAAAAGTCACTTGAAAAGCTACAAGTTGATTCGGTCGACTTACTGCTAATTCATTGGCCATCGCCTGCTAACGACGAGCCAATGAGTGAATACCTTACTGAATTACTAAAAGCTAAGCAGCTTGGTTTAACTAAACACATTGGTGTATCAAACTTCACCATTGCAAATTTAAACTTGGCTCAGCAAACGCTCGACTCGCGTGAAATATTTACCAATCAGGTTGAGGTTCACCCGTACTTAACTAATACTAAATTGCGTGCATTCTGTGCTCAGCACGACATTCATGTAACAGCATACATGCCATTTGTAGTAGGTAAAGTACTTAAAGATCAAACCATTATCGACATTGCTAAAAAGCACGATGCAAGTCCAGCACAAGTTGTTCTAGCATGGGTAAACGCTAATGGCATGACGACAATTCCATCATCAACTAAGCGTAAAAACTTAGAAGATAACTTTAACGATCACGTTAAATTAGATGATGAAGACATAGCCCGTATTGATGGTCTTGATTGCGGCGACCGCCAAGCAACACCAGAATTTGCGCCGCAGTGGGATCAGTAAACTTACCTCAAACGCAAAGTTAAACTAAATATTCTAAGGTGTAGATTATCTACACCTTAACTTTTAAAAAGGAATACACATGTTAACGGTTATAGCTGCACTGTCGTGCAAGAATATTGATGCAGATGTCATGCTTACAGCACTTGAAAACTTACAAAAGTCATCGCGCCAAGAAGTAGGGTGCTTACGTTATGAATTATCGGTAAAAAGTGATGATGAACATACAGACTATGTAGTTAGCGAACAATGGGCGTCTGATGAGCACTTTGAAGCGCATAAAAACGAGCCACATTTTAAAGCGTTTGGTACGCAAGTTACTGGGCTTTTGACCAATAGTAGTATTGATGTGTATAAATCAATAGGTTAAATTCTTTTTATAGTGCCTATTATTGTACGTATTAAAATACTTAGCTAAATTACATATTATAAAGTAAATACCCAAATAGGTGCTGTTAACCTACATCACCTTTTATTCTTCCACTCCAACCTACTTAAATACTCAACTTCCCCAATATCAATGAAACCTATCAGGACTCTTTTTTGTTAATGTGTAGGCGACGAAATCAAAAGAGGTTTAAATCTTTATTAAAAGTCGTTTTGGTATAACAACCCACCCAAATAAAGAACACATTTAATTTGTTGTTTACATTAAAGTACTCTGGTGTAAATATAGAAACACTCATGGGCACTGTTAAATGCCTTAGTCATGAAAAGTATAGTGATCGATATAACATCAATCACTAGCTGAAACTCACAGCCAAAAAACCTTAATAGCTTTAAGCTGTAGCAATTTATATGGAAATAATAATGAAAAAATTAATCGCCATTATAGCGTTGTTAGGCTTTGTTTCATTTGCACAAGCAAATGATAGTTTTGTAGTGAACGCCAAATTTTATGATAATAAAAACCTAATTGGCTCACCTACTTTAGTTGTAAACTCAAATGAAGAGGCATCAGTTTCAGTTAATAATTCGTATAGTTTTGCTCTTATAGTAACGCCAATTGATGATTCTACTGTTAGTTTAGCAACTGAGCTGAAGCTAGGTGGAAAGCACATGGCTCCCTCTTTAGTTGTTGAACTAGGCAAAGAAGCAAGTATCAACATTGATGGTAAAGAGCTTTCGGTTGTAGTAAGTAAATCAAGCAGTTAATAAGTTAATAAGTTAATAAGTTAAAAATTAGGAATGTAATTAATGAGAAACTCAAGAAATGAGATAGTAAAATACGGAGTATCCTTCGGTACGGCCTTAGCAATTGCTATTTCATGGAGTGCTAATGAGTCTGTGTTATGGGCTATTTTGCACGGTTTTTTATCTTGGTTTTATGTTATTTGGCATGTAATTACGCGATAAGTGTTTTCGCGGGTGCGCAGATTGATTATGTAAGCTGCGGTCAATGTTAATAGTCGAGCAATTATCATTTAAAACAATTAAGCTAAAAATATAAAAGGAATAATTAATAATGAAAGGTGCTGGTGGAAGCTCTGGTGGTATAGGGCATTTTTTATTGGTTTAATTATGATGTGCGGTGGCTTTTATATGCTGCTAAACGCAATTTCGGTGACCTCTAATTTTGGACTAAGTTCTCGCATTTATAGTGTTAATGCTTTAGGTGGCTTTGGCGTTACAGGCGGCATGGTTATGATCCCATTTATTTTTGGTGTGGGTCTGATTTTTTACAATTCTAAAAATATTTTAGGCTGGGTGCTATCTCTAGGTTCGTTAACCGCACTCATATTTGGCGTTATATCGAGTGTTCGATTTAGTATGCGAACTATGACATCGTTTGATTTGATTGTTATTATAATTTTAGCGTTTGGCGGCTTAGGGCTATTTTTACGATCGCTTAAATCTATTGATACTTAAATAATTACCGCGCTTTGTTTTAAATATAATTTCAATTATTGGCATTTAACATTATGTTCTAATGCCTAAATTAATAATGTAATCCTTCCTATTTACTGCTTAACCAGTAACGTATTTTAAAGAGATTTATGTGAACAACTCAATACAGCTAAAACTAATTGCTACTCACTTATTAGCACAAAGAGAAGAAAATCCAGCGTGTTCAAACTTTCCTAAAGAGTTAGTACTAGACACGACTGACGATGCAGTAGAAGTACAAAAGTTGATGATTTATTTAAATGATCAAACTGTATATGGCTGGAAGTGTATGCTGCCTTTAGATGATGGCTCAATTATATTAGCGCCTCTTTTACATGCACCTATAAAACAAGCTGAAAATTGCCCACTGTATACAACAAATAACAAAGCGCTGATAGAACCAGAAATTGCATTTATTTTACAAAGCGATTTACCAAGTAATAAAACTTATACAAATGAAGACGTGGATACGGCATTTGCCAGCGCCCATTTAGCACTTGAGCTTATTCAAAAAAGGTTTGATGAAGACACTCCAAGCACTCACATTGAAAAGCTGGCCGATGGTTTATCTAATCAAGGCGTGTATTTAGGCCCACAAATAGATAAAGCCAAAGCGTATAACGCAAATACTGTAAATATTAACGTTAAGCAAACTGAGCTGGAGTTAAACTTGGCAGGTGTGCATCCTGCAGAACTTGCGCAGCTTCCACTTTATTGGGCGGTTAATTACTTATCAGCAAAGGGAACTAATTTAAAAACTGGGCAAGTGTTTATAACAGGCTCTTATTGTGGTGTTGTTGAGCTTAATACAGATCAGTTAACCACGGTTAGTTACGAAGACTTAGGGTCTGTTAGCACTACGTTTTTATCAAAGTAAATTTAGCGTTACTTAATAGATAAATCATATTTTAAAATAAGCGCATCTATGTAACGGGTGCGCAAAGTGTGTTGTTTTTCATGATCGGCGCCATGCCCTAACGCTTTGTTTAAAAGCTTCATGGCGGGGTGTAGTTGTGCTCTTTCTTCTTGGTTTAAACTCGCTTTACTGCGCAGTTCTGTAATGTCGTCAACTAATAGTCTGCCAATATCTACCGAGACTATTTCGTCTATTAAACCATTCTGAGTAAGTACACCGTACTTACTGCATAAAAACTGTTGCCAAATTTGCTGTAAGTGCTCGTCTATTTCACAGCCAAATAGCTCTTCGCTAAACGTAAATCCTTGCTGAGCGAGCTTAGTTAGGCTTGCAGTATATTGCTGTGCAAAATAATTAAAAGCGTGGCTTGATGATTCTATTTTTTGTTTTAAAAGACCCTGCCCCCAATTAACACAGCCGCGCGGGTAATAGTCGTCATACTCTTCGCATTCATACAAGCCTGAATATGAGCTGCAGCTAAGTTGGCTTTTAATACAGTAACTTGGTTTTGGGAAAACACTTCGCTCTTGCCAAGCTAAAAGTGTATCTGCATCTATATTTAATGCTTGGCACAGTTCATCGGTGTTATAAAAATGAGTTGCTAAGTAGTCAGATAAACGCATAAAGCCTCTGGTATCGTTAAAAATAAAATACTGTTTATATATACAGTTGTTCATTTTGTATTACCAAACTTAATAATACAAGAGATTTTATAATTAAATGTAGGCTTACACCTCCAAAAGTACCCGCAATTATGTTACAAATAGCGCAAGTTTTATAAATAATGATTTTTTATGCGCACCCTAGAGAAAATTAAACAAGCAAGCCTTATTACAGCTATTAAAACGCCATACTTAGCAAACGGTGAAATAGATCTCGCAAAGTACGATGAACTCGTAGAAATACAAATTACAGCGGGCGTTGATGGCATTGTGGTCGGTGGCACAACAGGCGAAGGCCAGTTAATGAACTGGGAAGAGCATTTAATGCTTATAGCGCACAGTGCAAACAAGTATGGCGACAAACTGGTTATTGTTGGTAATACCGGTAGTAACAACACCCGTGAAGCTATTAAAGCAACTAAGTATGGCTTTGCCAGCGGTATGGATGCAGCACTGCAAATTAACCCGTACTACGGACGTACGTCAATTGCGGGTGTTAAAGAGCACTTTAAGCGTGTGTTAGATATTGGACCTGCCTTTATTTACAACGTAGCAGGGCGCACAGGTCAAGACCTAACACATGATATTATTGAGCCACTGGCACAGCACGAGCATTTTATTGGTGTTAAAGAGTGTGGCGGCAATGAACGCATAGCCCATTATGAGCAGCAAGGTATTGCATGTTGGTCGGGTAACGATGACGAAAGCCATGATGCGCGCCACACACATAAAGCGCACGGTGTTATTTCGGTTACATCTAACCTTATTCCTGGTTTGTTCCGTCAGTTGATGGATACTAAAAATGATGAGTTAAATACCTCATTACAACCATTAATGAACTGGTTGTTCTGCGAGCCAAATCCGATTGCTATTAATACCGCCATGATGATGACAGGTGCAGTAAACCCAGTATTTAGATTGCCGTACTTACCACTTAGTGATGAGCAGCAAGCTCAAGGCGAAGTGTTAATTAATGAGTTAAATAATAACGATGTTGTTGGCGGTACAGCTAAGTGTTTAAAGCAGAATGATATAGCTCTACTTTCATAATAATATGAGCAGGCACTGAACAACTCGTTAGTTCAGTGCCTTTTGTTAATGATTATTTACTTCTATTGCTAAAATCGGTAAAATTCCCTCCCTTATATCTTATAAAATATGCAGAGCTGTGAAATTTGTTGTTGAAGAACTCGCTATATGGATAAAGCCCGAACAGCGACAAATAAAAGAGAGTAATTGGTTTGATTCCTCTGTATTAAATCTTAGTTGGGTACCTGCTATGCAGCGACGCCGAATGACTTCCTTTATCAAAATGGCACTCTTTAGTGCTCATCAAGTAAGTACTCAAGGTAACTACGTTAATTTACCGAGTGTTTTTTCTTCTCGCCACGGCGATTTTCACAAAACGTCCAACTTACTTGTTGATGTAGTTAATGATCAGCCACTGTCGCCCACTGGTTTTGGGTTAAGTGTGCATAATGCCGCATCGGGACTTTTTGGGATAATACAGGGTAATACAAGTGCTACAAATGCTATTGCTGCAGGAGCCGAAAGCTTTATTTATGCACTAGTAGATGGCTTTGTTAGACTTGCTGATAACGATCAGCAACACATGTTAATAGTTCATACGGATGAGACTCTCCCCGATATTTACGCTCAGTATGCCGATGAACAGCAAATAGCACACTCTATTGGTTTAATAATAAGAGCGCCGCAAAAAGGCGAACCGCATTTTAGTTTAAACAAAGTATTTAATACGGGCATGGAAAAAAGCGACTTACCAATGAGTATTCAATGCGCTAAAGCTTTGTATGAGCGAAGCAATATATTACTTGTTCATAACACGCTTGAGCACGATTGGCAGCTTACATACCATGCTTAAAAATGTACAAAGGTTATGTGGGTTGATTTGGCGGATTATTGCTACTGCATTTTGCTTTTCAGTTTTTGGGGTTGGTGGTTTAGTATTAGCCTTTATTGTTTTTCCTGCTCAGCGCCTATTTCAAAGTGACTCAGTTAAACAAAAGATTAAGGCTCGAAAAACAGTACATTACAGCTTCAAATGGTTTGTTAGTTTAATGCATGTAACGGGCGTTATTCGATTTCATGTCAACGATAAAGCAAAAATTGAAGGCTTAAAAGGGCAACTGATATTAGCAAACCATCCTTCTTTAATTGATGTTGTTGTTTTAATTTCGGTAGTAAAAAATGCAGATTGCGTAGTAAAGGCGCATTTATTTAAAAATCCTTTTATGCGCGGCGTTATTAAAAGCACCGGCTACATAAGTAATGACGATCCACAGGAGCTATTACGAGAGTGTGAGCGCAGTTTGCAAAAAGGTAATAACTTAATTGTATTTCCTGAAGGTACACGGACAGAGCCTCACAAAACATTAAAGTTTAAACGGGGCGCTGCAAATATTGCAATTAGATGTCATGCGCCCATTACTACTTTTTTAATTAAAATGAAGCCAAACACTTTAACCAAAGGCACACCTTGGTATAAGGTCGCGCCATATCAGGCGCATTTTACAATGGGGCTTGCGAGCCAGCAGTTTAATTGTGCAACGTACGACAACGATATGCCAGCGATGCAATCACGCCAATTGACTAAAGATTTACAACATTACTTTACACAAGAGCTAAAAAATATATGAGCGAATTAAAAGAACAAATAAAACAACTGATTATCTCAAGCCTTGATCTTGAAGACATGACCACTGCTGACATTCAAGATGATGACGCTTTATTTGTAGATGGCCTAGGGCTAGACAGCATAGATGCATTAGAGCTTGGCCTTGCGATAAAAAAACAATTTGATGTGAAAATAGATGCAAACTCTGATCAAACTAAAGCGCACTTTGCCTCAGTTAATTCTTTAGCAAAATTTATTGAACAAGCACGTTCTTAATATATAAAAGTAGGAAGAAAGATGAAAACCGCTGCTGAAATTTATGATGTATTACACGGCATTTTAGAGAACGAATTTGAAATAGACCCAGAAGATATTAGCTTAGAGGCTAACCTGTACCAAGATCTTGATTTAGACAGTATTGATGCAGTTGACTTAGTTGTGAAATTAAGAGAAATCACAGGTAAAAAAATTGAGCCAGATGCCTTTAAGCTCGTGCGCACAGTACAAGACATAGTTACCGAAATAGAAAAGTTAGTTAACTAATACTATGTTAAAAGCAGTTTTAACAACGTTAATTATGATTTGTTTGGCTTGCTACCCTCTTATTGTGTACGTAGGCCTTACGCGTTTTAATAGTCAGTTTATTACAGTATTACTGCTATTTATACTCGGGGTTAGACTTTGGTTAAGCAGAGCCTTGTTTGATAAAATGCCGTGGTTAAAGCCAGCTACATTTTTAGCAGCCATTACTATTGTGATTTCCAAGGTAATGGATAGCGACTTAGGGCTGCGCTTGTACCCCGTAATCATTAATTTAGTTATGTTAATTGTGTTTGCGTATTCTTTGTACAAAGGGCCTTCTATTATTGAAACCTTTGCGCGTATCACTGAGCCCTCACTTGATGAAAACGGTGTAATTTATACAAAAAAAGTAACGCTAGTGTGGTGTATTTTTTTTGTATTTAACGGTGGTATTGCCCTATACACCAGTATTTTTAGTAGCCTAGAAACATGGGCTTTTTATAATGGTTTTATTGCTTACTTAGCTATGGGCACATTGTTTGCCATAGAATGGCTAGTCAGACAAAAAGTAAAAAGGAACGCCGGTGTTTAATGCTTTTCAAAGTAATGCGATAAGAACGTGCTTTAATCATACTGATAATGATATTTCGGAGCGTCAGTTTGTTAGTGATATAAACGAAGTTTTAGCTAAACTATCAACGTTAAACGCTAAATCATCAGTTGTTTTATACACCACAGACACTTACAAATTTGCCGTGTACTTATTTGCTTTGGCACTACACGGAAACACAGTGATTTTGCCGCCTAATGGGCAACCTGCAACGTTAAACTCCTTGCTTAAACAAACACCTTTTTTTATTGGTGAGTCTGAATTAGTAGCCGATTTAGAGGCTGATTTTTTAGATATTGGCACCCTAGTCAATCAACCTCGCTTTGTATCTATTGAAACAATTAAATGGCCTCAAGAAGGCACAATTGTTTTTTACACGTCGGGCTCGTCGGGTAAAGCCAAGCCAATTGTAAAAACGTGGCAGGTAATAAATAAAGAATTAAGTACATTAATTAATAGCTATGCACTGATTGATAATCCTATTTTTATAGCGAGTGTTTCGCATCAGCACATATACGGCTTATTGTTTAGATTATTGTGGCCATTGCGCGCAGGAAAGGTTGTTAATACAGAACTACTGCACTACCCAGAACATGTAGCTAAAAAGCTCAAGTTATTTAAAAAAGTAGTCTTTGTTTCAAGCCCTGCACAGTTAAAGCGGTTATGTATTGATAATGTTTTAGTGGATGATAAGTCTCATTTACAATGGATTTTTTCATCAGGTGGTCCGTTATTAAGCGAAGATGCTGTATCGTTGTTTACGCAATTAAATAAACCAGTCACACAAGTTTTTGGTAGTACCGAAACTGGTGGTATTGCATATCGACAAGTTACTTCACTTGAAAAGGTTAGCCTTTGGCAGTCATTCTCGGGTATTAAAGTACGGGCTTTAGACGATCAGCGTTTAATTTTAAACTCGCCGCTTGTTCGCGATAAAAATTACCCTTTAGATGATAGAGGCGAAGTGCTTAAAAATGGTCAATTTAGATTACTAGGCCGATTCGATCGAATTATAAAGTTAGAAGAAAAACGATTAAGTTTAGATGAGCTAGAACAACATTTGTGTACTAGTGAGTGGGTAAGTGAAGCTAAAGTAATCGCCTTGCCTGGTGAGCGATTAATTGTAGGCGCCATTGTTGTACTTACACCTAAAGGGAAGGTGTTTTTTAATAGTGACGGTAAGTTAGCCACAAATAACTTATTAAAGGCGCATGCATTAGCGCGCTTTGAGCGAATTTGTATCCCTAAAAAGTGGCGTTTTGTCGATCAATTACCATACAACTCACAGGCAAAGTTAAATTTAAAAGCATTGGAGAGTCTTTTTGCAAAAGTTGATTAAAACACAGCCTGATTTACTGTCTTGTGAAAAAGCAGTACAAAAGTATAAATTAAGCTTACTAGGGGCTGTTGATCTTTGTAGTACATATATCAATCAGCCCACATTGGTAGCCACATCATAGTAAATGCTAAAGCGAGCATTGAATGATAATTTCGTTCAAGCTTTTCATACCGCGTGGCTATCCCT